>CAZHZZ010000013.1:10124-12748 GCA_964537585.1 uncultured Gammaproteobacteria bacterium
ATTATTATTTGATAAGGAGGTTTTAACTATGGAAGAGCAAGATCAGATTCAAGATTATACAATCAAGCCTTTGGATGATGCGGTTGAGAAAAAAGGCAAAAGGCTTAATAAGGGCTTGTTATTTTTGGGATTGGCGGCCTTACTGGGCTTAGTTTCCGGGGGAGGGCTGGTCTTTTATCGGCAGGGATTTAGTAAGGGGGGAAGCGAGATGGTGTCATCTGGTCAAAAGGGCACTGGCGTAAAACTGGAAAAAGGCAAAGTGTATGGTAGTGATCAAGAGGTTTTTAAAGACATGGCGACAGGGGTAATTGAGCGCAATAAAGATGAAAAGGTGAAAGAAGGCACTCATCGCTTGTTGCGTGAGGGAGGAGAATCGCAAACCGTTTACCTTACTTCTTCGGCATTAGATCTGGATATGTTTGTAGGAAAGAAGGTAAATGTTTGGGGAGAAACATTTTCTTCAACCAAGGTTGGCTGGTTAATGGATGTTGGTAAAGTAAAAGTTCTAGAATGAAAATAGACTTTCGTGATGTTAGTAAGTGGTTTGGCTTACGGGTAGCCATTGAGGATGTTTCTTTTGTGGTCAAGCCGGGTGAATTTGTTTTTTTGACCGGGCCTTCCGGTTCGGGTAAGACCACTATTTTACGGTTGATTACCGGCTATTATCTTCCCGAGGAGGGGGAGGTGCTGGTTGGAGATCTTGTTGTCAATAAGGCGAAAAAAAAGGAGATTTTAGACTTAAGAAAAAGAATTGGCATGGTGTTTCAGGAATTTAAGCTTATTCCGGAGATGAGTGCGGCGGAAAATGTAGCCGTGGCCCTAGATATCTTAGCCGTGGATAAAGATAAAAGAGAAAAAAAAGTGGCCGACGTTTTATCGGCGGTGGGCTTGGAGGGGAAAGAAGATTTGTTCCCCGCCCAGATGTCTGGCGGAGAGCTACAAAAAACTTGTTTGGCGAGGGCCCTAGTGGTTGAACCGGAGATTATTTTAGCCGATGAACCAACGGGAAATTTGGACCCGGCGGCTAGCTGGGAGCTGATGGAGCTTTTGGGCAAGATAAATAAAAAGGGTAAAACGGTGATTATGGCCACTCATGATGTGGATATTGTTGATTCGTTTAAAAAAAGGGTTTTGCAATTAAAAAAGGGCAAGTTAGTTAAGGATAAAAAAAAGGGGAAGTACTAAAATGTCGTTAGGCAGAAGATTATGGAACCATATTCGTCGCGGTCCTTTCCAAACTTTATCGGCGGGAATGGTAATGTCTTTTGTTTTTTTAACCGCCACGACATTTTTGTTTTTAATAATCACTTTTTCCTCGGCAGTGGCCTACTTTGAGTCCCGTCCGGAAATTACCGCTTTTATTAAAGATGGGGCTGAACAAACACAAGTAGATGCTTTGATGTCAGAGCTAAAGAGTGATCCCCAAATTGAAGAGGTAAGGTATGTTTCCAAAGAAGAAGCCCTGAAGACATATAACAAACTAAACAAAGATAATCCTTTGCTCTTAGAGATGGTGACGGCGGATATTCTACCGGCCTCGGTGGAGATTTCTGCCAAGAGCTCGGAGAGACTAGGTGAGATTGCTTCAAAAATGGAAAAGAGAGGAGATATTTTTGAAGAAGTAGTTGTTCCCAAGGATGTTATTAGTTTTTTAATCAAATTGACGGCCGTAGTCAAGGTTATTGGCTGGGGAATAATTGGTTTTTTGTCGGTTTTGTCTTTCATGGTTATCTCTGTGATTGTGGGGATGAAAATTACTCTTTTCAAACCGGAAATAGAGATATTAAGGCTGCTGGGGGCCGGTGAGACATACATTCAACTGCCGTTTTTGGCGGAAGGGTTTTTATATGGTTTGCTGGGGTCTTTGTTGGGAGCAGGTTTATTATCGGGGTTGCTTTTTGCTTTTCGCGAAGATCTGATTGCTTTTTTGTCCATGTTTTCCATTCCTATCCCTCAGCTAAATATTTTTTTGATAGCGGTGGGGGCGGAGGTAGCGTTTGGAGCCTTGGTAGGACTTCTGGCCAGCTTTTTGGCAGTTCGCAAGCATATTGAATGAACAAGCTCTTTTCACTTTTTTTATTATTGTTTCTTTTTCTAACACTTTTTTCTAAAGCTCATCGGTCGGAGTTTTATTTCTTTCCTCATTTGGTGGGAGCGGCTGATGATAGTGCCTCGGAAAAGTTAAAGGAAAAAATTCATGAACTGGAGGATAATCTAAGAAAAACACGTAAAAAAAGCGCTACCCTGTCAAGCCAGATCAGCTATATGGATTCACGGATAACCTTAACGGAATTGAAAATCAAACAGACACTAGATTCGATTGTTTTTTTGGAAGGGCAAGTAAATGAGCTCTCGGAGAGGATAGGAAACCTGGATGTATCTTTAGATAATCTTTCGGCAGTTTTTTTAAGCCGGGTGGTGGCTAATTACAAGGTTAATCAAACCAATCCCTTTTTGTTAATTTTTTCCTCCGGTAAATTTTCTGATTCTTTCCGGCACTGGGGGTATCTGCGCTTTTTGCAATTAAACGATAGAAAGGTGATGCTTTCCTTGGAAGAGACCCGGGTTAATTATAGTTTACAAAAAGAGGAAAAAGAAAAAAAGCAACTCCAGTTGGAAAAGCT
>CAZHZZ010000013.1:12848-14406 GCA_964537585.1 uncultured Gammaproteobacteria bacterium
AAATTGCTATCATGACTTTTAATGCCCAAGGAATGGTTGTTCTTGGTAGTTATATTTCTGTTATTTTTTGTTTTTCCTCGACCTTCTTATTCGGACTCTTCTTTGGTTTTATATAAATTTAGTTCTGATAATGGTACTGACTGGGTAGAAGTTTACAATCCTTTGGCCAATATGATTGACCTCGATGGATATTTTTTGGAGGATGGGTCGACTTCTGGCAATAAGAAAACCTTAAGCTGTTTGTTAAAAAGCGGTGGCTATTATGTAATTGATTGGGGTAATAGCTTAAACAAGAGTGGAGACATAATTTATTTGAAGGATTCTCAATCTAGTCTGGTTGATTGTGTTGCTTATGGCGATAGTAGTGAGGTTTGTCCTGGCAAGGATAAGATCGATATGGTTCAGTTGTCGCCAGGAGAATATGGGTGGTGGAAAGAAAATGACTGGGAGGTTACCGGTAATTCTGACAAGGTTGATAACTCTGACTGTACGTCGCCTACACCCACTCCTTCTCCATCACCTTTGCCAACGGTGACGGCTACCCCCTCACCAACATTAACGCCTACTCCTCCCGAGACATCGGCAACATATAAAATAAACAAAGTGAAAAATGGCAATGGCGATTTTATTTCAGAGGTGAAAATCTATGTTGATGATACCTATATTCACCATTATGATGACGAAATTTTGACTTTTTGTGATGGTTGTTATTGTGATGATGATAAACAAGTGGCTTGTGGGTTTGGCGAGCACACAATAAGACTAGAAAAAAATGGCTATCAAGATTGGACAGAAAGAAAGACAATAAATGCCGGCAATAATTTTGAGGTTAACCCAGAAATGGATTTATTGGCGCCGACGGTAACGCCTGGGCCGACGAGTACACCAATAAAGAAACCCACTTTGACACCAACGACTGAGCCAACGGCCACCCCTTCATCCCAGATTTATTTGGATGATGAAGCTAGCCAAGAGGCTGGGATAACTCCAGGAGGAAATGTTTTGTCGGCTTCTGACGAGTCAAAACCCGGTCGCTTTAGCTTGTCGGGTCTGCCATTGATTTTTGTTGGTGTAGGCACTATTATGATAGGAGTTTATTTTTGGCTGGAAAAGAAGGGAGAATATTTTTCCGATGAAACAGAGATTAAAGATGGCAAATCTTAGCAAGGGGCCCTTGCGCTTTTTGCCTCCCTTGGTCTGGATGGGGATTATTTTTTGGTTTTCTTCGCAACAAAAGGTGGCTGTTTCCCACAACTATGTCGTCAGTTTTGTTTTTTTTAAAAGTTTGCATATTATTGAATATGGTACCCTTTTTATTTTGTGGCACTTTGCTCTATATGGCAAGAGATTAGGCACTAAAACCGCGGTAATCATTGCCATTATATATGGTGTTAGTGATGAAATTCATCAACGCTTTGTCCCTACCAGAGAAGGAAGAATGAGGGATGTTTTTATTGATACATTGGGTATTTTGATGGTTTGGCTGTTTTTACTTGCCAGGATAGAAACAGTGATAAAAAAATATAAATATCTTAGATGTTTTGTTCCTTTATAAAAA
>CAZHZZ010000014.1:0-12023 GCA_964537585.1 uncultured Gammaproteobacteria bacterium
CTAAAGTCCGCTAAAACGGGAACAAGAACAAGCGCCAAAATTAGCCTAGATTTGCTTGTATTTTGCTTCGATGTCTCGAGACATCGAAGCAGAGGGGTGGCAAGGACACAAGAGGGCAGAGGTAAAAAACTATGAGGCTTTATGCCTCTTGTTTAACAAAAGAAAAATTTGTTAAACTAACAAGAAATGTTTTTATATCTTGGTTTAGTCCTGTTTTCCTTTTTTATCAACAGCGCCTTGATCGTCCCCTTTATTGACCTTCTTTATAAATGGAGTTTTACCCGTAAAAAACAAAAAACTAAAGACTTCCAAGGCAAATCAACAAAAATATTTGATAAACTCAACCGAGGCAAAGAGGGGACTCCGGTAGGGGGAGGAATTTTGATTATTATTTCTTTAGTTCTGTTCCTCCTTCTTCTACTTCCTTCTCTAAAGATAATGGGAATATATATCAAGACCGCCTACCCAATTGCCGAAGAATTAAATATCATCATTTTTACCATCATCGGTTTTGGCCTTCTTGGCCTTTATGATGACGTGATGAAGTTCTTTGGATTTAAAAAAACCGGCTTTTTTGGCTTAAGAATGAGGCACAAGTTTTTAATCCAGTGGGCGATTGCCATAATTATCGCCGCCTTGCTCTTTTTTAATCTAAAAATTAGTTTTATTTATATTCCTTTCTGGGGTATTTTTAAGCTCGGGCCGGCCTACATCCCCTTGGCGGCAATTACTGTCGTCTGGTTTGCTAATGCCTTCAACATCACCGATGGGCTTGATGGATTGTCTTCCGGCCTGCTTCTTATCTATCTGTTTGCTTTCTGGATTATTTCTTATCAGTCTTTAGACCTTCCCCTAACGATCCTTATTGCCATCTGGATCGGGGCCATGCTTGCCTTTTTGTACTTTAATGTTTTTCCCGCCAGAATTATGCTGGGCGACGTGGGCGCTCTTGCCTTTGGCGCTTGTCTGGCAGTGATCGGTCTTCTAACGGGAAAGGTTATCGCCCTTTTGATTATTGGTGGCATATTTACCCTGGAGGGACTCTCAAGCTTAATCCAAATCCTTTCCAAAAAATTCCTTAAAAGAAAAGCCTTTCCGGTCGCCCCTTTACATCTTTACTTGAGAAAAAGAGGCTGGGAAGAACCAAAGGTAGTCATGCGGGCTTGGCTGGTGGGAATTTTTTTGGCCATCTTCGGACTTTGGATATCCATGGCCTAAGCAAAATATAGAGGTAATTAGTAGTAAAAGATATTTTAAAGAAGACTACTTTTCTTCTTCAATGATCTCAATCCGGTAAGGAGTTTTGGAAAGTAGTTCGACCTCGGTTCCGCAGTGAGTACACTCCAAAATATCCCCTACCTCCAGGCCTTTTAGGTCAACCCGGAAGGGAGAAGAACAGTCCGGGCAAACAGGAAAATCATTATTCTCCATGGGTAATTAAACTGATCAAAACTAAAGGTTCAACAAATAATAAGAATTATTGGTATAATTATACAAGATGGCCCAACAAAAAACAAAATCAGTAACCCCGATTGTTGACCTGGGCGGCATCACCTTTAAGAGAGAAGACTTAAATCCCAGCGGCTCTGTCAAGGATCGGGCTATGCGGGTCCAGCTGGAATCACTTAAAAAAAGAGGAGGTAAAAAAGCGGCTATCAGCTCTTCCGGCAACGCCGCCATTAGCGCCGCTTTCTGGGGCAAAAAAATGGACATTCAGATTACCGCCTTTGTCTCTCCAAAAATAAACAAAAAAAAGCTCTCTCAGTTAAAAAAAATAAAACCTGCCATAAAATCAAGTAAAAAACCAATCAGTGATTGTTTTAAATACTGTCGGGCAAACAACGCTTATAACCTCCGTCAATCTCTTGACCCGGAAGCGAGGAAAGGCTATGCCCAACTGGGAGAAGAAATTTATCGTCAACTGGGAATCCCGGAGGCAATTTTCTTTCCTGTCAGTAGTGGCGCCACCCTCTTGGGAGTGACTGATTTTTTTAAAAAAAAGGGCCGGCTCCCGAAAATCTTTGCCGTTCAGCCCGCCAGCCATCCCCCTCTGGCAAGCAAATTTGATAAAGATTTTATCCCGGAAAAAGAACACCTGACAGACGCGATCGTCGCCAAGCACTTACCTTTAAAAAAAGAAATAATTTCTCTTATCAAAAAATCGGGTGGCAGTGGAGTAGTGGTACAAAACAACGACATTATCGTGGCGGCAAAATGGTTAGCGACAAAAAAAACCGCTACCTGCCTAGAAGGGGCTTTAACCCTAGCCGGGTTTCGAAAAATAGGCAAAAGACTGAGAATTAACCAGCCTCTTTGTTTACTGACCGGGAAAGATTATGGGTAAAATGAAACCCTCCCCGGGCTTACGCCCAAATGTTTTTGCGATGAGGGCGGGGAAAAGAATTAACTTAAATAAACCGATTTTTCACCTGGGAATGGACTTTTACCAAGGATTACCCGGCGCTCATCTTTTTTCTCAATACCACATCATTGCCTACCGTTACAATCCCATTGTCAAACAATTACAGAAAAGGGGAGTCAAGGTATTTACTCTTGCCGATAAGCTAAAGCGCCAAGAAATTGTCCCGCGGAGCAGTGGTCATCTGTTAGCCCACCCCTTGGTCCAGGAATATATAAAAAGAGAATCCGGAGCAAAACAGCCGATAATTTCATTTTTTAAACCATCGCCAAAAATAGAAATGATTGCCAGAAAAAATCACTGGCTTCTGGCGGGGGGCTCTCATAAACTAAATAAAAAACTAGAAAATAAGGTAAATTTTCTCTCGCTTTTGGCCAAAAACAAATCGGTACCCACCCCAAAAGCAATCATCACTCACTCGCCGGTAAATAGTCCCTCCATAATTGACAAGTTAGGGCTACCGGTGGTCATTCAGTCCCCTCGAGGCTGGTCGGGGCGAGCAACTCACCTGGTGAACACAAAACAAGAACTAATAAAAATTTTAAAAAGGGCTAACGGGGTGATAAAGGTGGCAGAATACATCCCCGGCATCACTGTTACCAATAACGCCGTTATTACCAAAACCGGCAAAATTATTCAAAGCGGGCCCGCCTATCAGCTGACCGGTGAACCGATGCTTACCGACTTGCCCATGGCTACCTGCGGTCGAGCCTGGCCGGCTAAGCTCGACACCGGCACGGTTAAGCAAATCAAAGAATCTAGCAAATCTGTCGCCCGCACAATCAACAAATTAGGCTTTAAGGGTTTCTTTGGTCTGGACTTTGTCATCCACCCTCAAAATAAAAAAGCCTACCTAATAGAGCTAAACCCCCGCCTAACCGCCTCTTTCCCTTTTTATACTTTATTGGAAATCCAGGCCGGCCTCACTCCTCTGCTTGTACACCATTACCGGTGCTTTGTTGACTTTGACATCCCCCCTCAGCAAAAAAGCCGGAAGAAAAGAAGCCAGATTAAGGGATCAGAAATTATTCAACGAAACTGCCAAAAACAAAACTTAATCATCCAAAAAACTCTTAGATCAGGGGGCTACATCAATAAAGAAAAACAAAACAATCAACTAAGCCCTTTAGAAAATCAACTCACCTTGATCGCTCCTGAAGTAGGGGAATCAATTCGTTTTAACCAGGAAGTTTTTAAAATCTCCACTAAAAAACAGGTTCTGGCGGAAAAAAATAATCGGATTATAATTGACGAGAGGACAACAAAGGCCTTAAAATTATTCCGAGAAAATATCCAGTAATGATACGGTTAAAAAAACGGTCACCAAAAACCACCTCGCTATCCCGGCAAAATACTAATAAGGCGGCAAAAACAATGCTGGGGATGGTCTTGTTTATGTTGGCAGTAGGTTTATTTTTAATATTGGATATTTCTATCATAGAAGCAAAAACAAATTTTGGCGACTCTTTGTATTTTGCCAAAAGACAGCTGGTTTGGATAACCATCGGTCTGGTCATTATTGCTAGCTTGGCTAGGGTTAACCTGGAAAAACTCAGTCAGCTTTCTCCCTATATTTGGATTACTTCTATCGCTCTTCTGATCTTGGTCCTTGTTCCTAAGGTGGGAACCGAGATATGGGGAGCTAAAAGATGGTTAACTTTAGGGGGGGTTTCTATCCAACCCTCAGAAATTACCAAGCTGGCAACACTAATGTATTTATCGTTTGTCTTAAGCAGGGAAAACAAAAAGAAATTAAAAAATTTATTATTGATAACCGCTCCCGCCCTCTTTTTGATCGTAATTGAGCCGGATTTTGGCACCGCCGTGATTTTGGCCGTCACTTCGCTATCTCTCTACTTTATTGCCGGCGGTGGCTTAAAAAAGCTTTTCAGCCTCTCTCTCTTGGTTTTATTTTTAGGCACAATCTTGGTGATTGCCTCTCCTTATCGCCGAGACAGAGTTAAGGCATTTATAAACCCCCTTTATGACCCCTTGGGAAGTTCCTATCATTCCTATCAAACCGTCCTTACCCTTGCCTCAGGAGGAATATGGGGACAAGGTATCGGTGGCTCTAGGCAAAAATATCAATACCTGCCCCAAGTGACCACTGACTCAATTATGGCGGTGGTGGGGGAAGAACTGGGTTTTGCGGGCTTGGTGGTTTTCACCGGCGCTTTACTTCTGATTGCCTTTCTGTGCTTTAAAATCGCCATCGGCAAAACCGATCCTTTAGCCAAGCTCATCGCCGGGGGAACCGGCGCCTGGATCACCACTCAAGGACTCATCAATCTTTCCTCAACGGCGATTCTTTTTCCCTTCACCGGCGTTCCCTTTCCCTTCATCTCTTATGGCGGCTCCTCTTTGTTGTCGATTATGGCGGCCATCGGCCTAGTTTTAAACGCGGAAAAAAATTGCCAATGAGAAAAAAAGTTATCATCACCGGCGGTCACACTACTCCGGCCATTGTCCTCATTAATAAAATTAAAAAAGAAACAGACTGGCAAATTATCTATCTGGGAAACAAATATCCCTTTAACAACAAAACCGCCACTTCTTATGAATACGAAACAATCAAAAAAATCCCCGGGGTTAAATTTGTGCCTTTAACGGCGGGGAAAATTCCTCGTCACTTCAGTCTTGGGTTTTTTTATTGGCTGGCGAAAATACCGCAAGGATTTTGGCAATCTTTCCAATTGATTAAAAAGACCAACCCTAACCTAATCATTTCTTTTGGCGGATATTTATCCACTCCCGCCGTTATCTCCGCTTGGCTCATGGGCATCCCCTCCGTCACTCATGAACAAACCAGCACCGTCGGTCTTGCTAGTAGAATTAATGCTATTTTTGCCAAAAAGGTCCTCATTACTTTTCCGCAAACAAAAAAACATCTCCCTCGCAAAAAAACAATTGTAAGCGGGAATGTTATCAGAAAAGAAATTTTTCAACCCAAAAAAGAAAAACGCCTCCACTTTTTAGAAAAAGAGAAAAAGCCAATTATCTATATTACCGGAGGAAAAACCGGCTCTCTTTTTATTAATAATCTGATCATTCCCATTCTGCCCCAGCTTACCAAGCAATACCGGCTAATTCATCAAGCCGGACGGTTGGATTATAAAAAGTTCATCCAAGTAAAAAAAAGGCTTAAAACTTCTTCATATTTTGTTGCTGATTTTTTTTCCGCTAACGAGGTCGGTTGGATTTTAAAACACTCTCGGCTAGTTGTCTCCCGATCGGGCGCCAATATTATCTGTGAACTTGTTTTGACTAAAAAACCGGCTATTTTAATCCCCCTACCAAACACTTCCCAAGATGAGCAGGAGAAAAACGCCATCTTTTTAAAGTCCGTTGGTCTGGCAAAAATCCTCAATCAAAAAACGGCTTCCCCGACAAAACTTCTCGCCACTATAAAAAAAATTATTAATAATCCTCGTCAATATTCACTAAAAAGCTCCGGGGTCACCGCTAAGCTTATTGACAAAAGAGCAAGAAAATTTTTTCAAGTCATTGAAAAAACAATAAAATGAAAAAGAGTTATCTGGCGATTGTTGCCATTCTGATTATGGTAGGATTGGCAATATTGGCAAAGATTAAGCCCTTCCGGTCAACTATCCCCACCCCCATTAGCAGTAAGCAAGAAAAAATAAACCTCATTACTAAAGAACTTCGACAAGAAGAAATTAAAGTGGTCCGCGACCCTAGGCTAGCTCCAGACAACAAGACCCTATTAGTGATTATCAACAAAGAGACAAAAGTATTATTTTCTCTTGACAAAGATATTCAAAATCAAATTCTCTCTTTACAATTAATTTTAAAAAGGGTTAGAATGGAGAATAAACAAGCAAAATTAATTGATTTAACTTTAAACAGTCCTCATGTCGTATTCTAAGATAATAAACGTCATTGATATCGGGAGCACCAAAATTACCACTTTGGCGGCCCAGTATTTCCCCGAAGAAGAAAAAACCAATATCATCGGGGTTTCCAGCATTCCCGCTCGGGGGATAAGAAGAGGGCAAGTGGTTAATATAGAGGAAGCGACGGAGAGTATTATCAAAAGTGTTGAAGAAGCGGAAAGAATGGCCGGCACCCCTATAAATAAAGCCAGCATCGGGATTACCGCCCCTCATGTTGTCTCCATCAACTCTTCCGGAGTAGTGGCTGTTTCCGAACCAAACAAAGAAATCAACGACCAAGACGTGGAAAGAGTAATCGAGTCTGCTAAGGCCATTTCTTTACCCGCCGCCACCGAAATTATTCATGTTACCCCCAGGCAGTTCATTGTTGATGGCCAGGAGGGGATTATTGATCCTACCGGCATGACGGGAGTAAGACTAGAGGTGGAAACAAATATTATAATTGCCTCATCTCCGGCTTTAAAAAACCTCAGACGGTGCATAAATGAAGCCGGAGTTGATATTCTTCGAATTGCCTATAGTGGCTTGGCGGCCGGAAAATCAACTCTCTCGGAAACAGAAAAAGAATTAGGGGTGATTTTGATAGATATTGGCGGAACAATCACCTCAGTAACCATTTTTATTGAAAGCTCTCCCTGTTTTGCCCGAGTAATTCCCGTTGGATCAAAAAACGTTACTAATGACTTGGCGGTGGGCTTAAGGCTGCCCCTGGAAGACGCAGAAAAACTAAAGTTATTTTTAGGTAAAAAGGCAAAGAAAAATGAAAAAGGGGAAAAGAGCAAAGATGAGATTGATTTATTTAAGAATGGCATTAGTCCCCAGGAGGGGAAAACAATTTCTCGGGAAGTAGCCGTCAATGGCATTATGAAAGCCAGAATTGAAGAAATTTTTAATCTCCTGAAAGAAGAAATTAAGGAATCGGGTTATGGGGGAGCCACTCCGGCCGGAGCAATAATCACCGGCGGGGGAAGTGAATTGATCAACTGCGAAAAAATCTGTCAACAAACCTTGGGGATACCGGCAAAAATAGGCCAGCCTAAAGAAGTAACCGGCTTAGTGGAAGAAATAATGGCCCCCGCCTATGCCTCAGCGTTAGGGTTGATCGACTATGCCCTAGACAAAGAAGAGGGAGAAGGACAAAAAAATTCTTTTGAGGGAATCTTCCAGTTAGCAAAATCAATCCAATTTAACAAAAATTTTAAACAAATTGGGGAAAAAATAAAATCATTGTTGCCGTGATTAACGTCGACAATAGCTAATATCCGGGATAGAATCATCCACTTGAATGGGGGAAAATAAATATTTTTTGCTCCCCAGAATCATTCTCATTGAGGAAAAAAAGTATCGTGTATAATTAGACATGGGCTTAGTCCAACCGCTTCCAGCGCAAATAGCAAAAATTAAAGTAGTCGGCATTGGCGGCGGGGGGGGAAACGCTGTCAACTTTATGGCTTCAGGAAAAGATATCGGCGGGGTTGATTTTGTCGCCATCAACACTGACGCTCAAGACCTTTTGAGATCTCAGGCAAAAATAAAAATCCAAATTGGGGAAAAAAATACCCGCGGGCTCGGATCGGGGGGAGATCCGCTGATAGGAGAAGAAGCGGCGGAAGAATCCAGAGAAAAAATCAAAAAAGTCCTGGAGGGCACAGACATGATATTTCTTGCCGTTGGCGTCGGGGGAGGAACCGGTACCGGCGCCGCCCCGGTTATTGCTGATATTGCTAAAAATGACTTGGGCGCCTTAACAATAGCGGTGACGACTAAGCCATTCATCTTTGAAGGAACCAAAAGGATGGTCATTGCCGATGAAGGGGTGGAGAAATTAAAAAAAGTCGCCGACACCTTGATTACCATCCCCAATCAAAAACTTTTAGACGCGCAAAACGAAGAAATGTCCTTTTTGGACGCTTTTCGTCTCGCTGACTCAGTCCTTGCCAAGGGAGTGGAGGGTATTGCGGAAATTATCACTGTTCCCGGCCTAATCAACCTTGACTTTGCCGACGTAAAATCAATTATGCACAACGCCGGCAGCGCCTTGATGGGCATTGGTGTCGCCTCGGGGGAAAACAGAGTTCAAGAAGCGGTTAAACAAGCAACCAATTCCTCGCTTTTAGACTTATCGATCAAGGGAGCCCGGGGAGTCTTGTTTAACATTACCGGCGGACAAGATTTGTCTATGAATGAAGTTAATCAGATTGCTCAATTGCTTTCTCAAGACGCAGGCGGAGACGCTAATATTATTTTTGGCGCCACTATAGACGATTCTTATAACGACCAAGTCAAGATCACCCTAATTGCCACCGGATTTGATGAGCAAAGAGCGGTTCTTTCCAGTCTAATCAAGCCATCTGCTCCCATCATTAAGGATGATGAACAGGCCAAAGCTGTCAAAAAAGACAAAGACCCCGTCGACAAAAAAAGAGATAAAAAAAAGGAAGAAGAAAAAGATATCTTTACCGCTGCCAAGATAGACAAGGATGATCTTCCTGATGGAGTAGAAATGGAAACGCCGATCGATATTCCCGCCTTCTTACGCAAAACTTCATGAAAATTCGCTCTTTATCCGGAGAAGAAATTGCCGCCATCTTTGCTCTACTGATTATCGGTGTCTCCAGCCTCTTACTCCTTTATCGAATGTCGCCAAACTATTTTCAAAAACAAGCCTCCTTTTGGCTGATAGGAATTATTCTTTATTTACTTATCAAAACATCGACCTTCCACCCAAAAAATTGGCAAAAAGCCGATTGGTTCATATATTTAGCTATTATTATTCTTTTGATTGTGCCGATTTTCTTTGGCCAAAATATCCGCGGTTCATCAAGATGGATAACAATGGGAAGTTTTTCTTTTCAGCCGTCGGAAATTACCAAACCGTTTTTTGTCTTTGCAATCACCTCGTTTTGCTTACGTTGGCAAAAAAACCCCCGCAAACACCTTATTTTGTCCAGCCTGCTATCATTCTTCCCCGCCATCCTTATCCTAATCCAACCTGACCTAGGGAGCGCTTTTGTTTTTCTTGCCGGGGCGGTAGCGGCCATTCTACTTTCATCAAAAAGAAAAAAACTCGTTTTAAAAACCTACGCTTTATTAGCGGTCATTGGCTTGGTTGCCGCCACGATATTCCTTCCTTACTACCAGAAGGAAAGGATTGTTGCCTTTCTTAATCCCCAGAAGGACCCCTTAGGATCGGGTTATAACCTGATCCAATCAAAAATCGCCATTGGCTCCGGCCAATGGCTCGGTCGGGGCTTTGGCACCGGAGAACAAACTCGACTAATGTTTTTACCGGAAAAACATACTGATTTTATATTTGCTTCTTTTGCCGAGGCATCGGGCCTGGCGGGCGTAATCGTCATCTTGGTTGCCTATTTGATAATGTTCCTTACCATCAGGCATATGATTATCAAGACTGATGACAAATTTGGATCTGTTTTTAAGACCGCTTTATTTTTGCAAATTTGGCTACAGGCAGTGATAAACATCGCCATGAACCTGGGGTTGGCTCCTATCACCGGTCTGCCTTTGCCATTTTTTTCCTATGGTGGCTCTTCAATAATCGCCAGCTTTATCAGTCTTGCTTTTATATTCAAATAACTGCTATAATTCCCTGATGAAAAGCGCGGTTATCAGCCTTAAGGGCCACCAATATGTTGTTAAAGAAGGGGACGATATTACCATTGACTTCGTTGGTTTATCTAAAGGAAAAAAAATATCTCCAGAAAAAATCCTTACCATATATGAGGATGATATGGTAATTCTTGAACCCAAAAAACTTTCCGACTGGCAGGTTGAACTGGAAGTTTTGGAAAGCAAAAAAGGTAAAAAAATAAGGGTTTTTAAATACAAATCAAAATCCAGATATCGCCGTACCAAGGGCTTTCGTCCTCAGCAAAGTACATTGAAAGTTATCAAAATAATCGAAAAAAATGGCAAAAACTAAAGCGGTAGGAAAAACAAGACAACAGCCACCTCGACCGGGAAAAAGGCGGGGAGTAAAGGTTTATGGTGGACAAGAAATCGCCCCGGGAGAAATAATTGTCAGACAAGTGGGTACAAAATTTTTTTCCGGAGAAGGAACAGGTATCGGTCGAGATTTTACCATATTTGCTCGGCGTCGGGGCAAGGTTTTTTTTAAGAAAAAGCAAAGAAAAAAAATCGTTTGCGTGCTTTAAATGGGAGAGCAAGAGATCAACCAAATCCCCACCACTTTGCTACAACCAAATCCTCTACAACCTCGAGGTAATATTGAAGAAAATTCTCTGGGGGAACTGAAAAAATCAATTGAAATTCACGGTATTATTGAGCCACTGGTAGTGGCAAAGACACCAGCCGGATACCAGATCATCGCCGGAGAGCGAAGATGGCGAGCGGCGCGATCAATTGGATTAAAAACAGTGCCTGTGGTCGTCAAAAAAGTAACCCCTCGACAAATGCTGGAACTGGCGATCATTGAAAATCTCCAAAGAAAAGATCTCAATTCGATTGAAAAAGCAAAGGCTTTCCAGAGATTAAAAGAAGAGTTTAACCTTTCCAATAAAGAGATTGCCGAAAGAATGAATAAAAGCATCCCTTATGTTGTTAATACAATCAGGCTTTTGTCGTTGCCTGACGCCCTGAAAGACGGATTATTGACCGGACTGATAAGCGAAGGACATGCCAGGGCGTTGGCAGGCATTGGTAATACTCGGTTAATCATTGAAGCATACAAGCAAGTATTAAAAGAGAATGCTTCCGTAAGAAGAGCGGAAGAGATTGCCAGAAAGATCAAGGAAGAAACAAGACAGAAAAACATTCAAACCGCTACTGTGGTCACTCCGAGTAAAAAGGAAATTGATCAACTGGCGCAAACAATAGAAAAAAGGCTAAATATTAGCTCGGTATCGGTAAAAATTCACCAATCAAAAGTGATGACCAGGGTTGAATTTCGTCTTCGAGGAAAAAAAGAAAAAAGCTCTCAGTTGATAAAAAAAATAAAAGAAAAATTCTGTTAAATTTGCGTTTTTATCGGGGAACTATTCCCATTACTTGGAGTGGCCAGTATTCAAAAAAGGCGCGACCAACAATGCCCTGTAGACTTACGGCTCCAAACTCACGAGAATCCCTCGAGTGGGGGCGATTATCGCCAAATAAAATAACTCTGCCCCGGGGGACAATAAAAGACATTCCTTCCTTTAAAAAAGTACCGCTATTGGTAATCGCCGGGTCGGGCAAATAAGTCTCCGGTAAAAGTTTGCCATTCACAAAAACACGATTATTTTGAACCATCACCGTATCCCCGGGCAAACCAATCACTCTCTTGATGTATTCGCACTGGTCCACCGCGCAAGGTTCCCCCGAAGGCGCCTTAAAAACAACCACATCGCCGTGGTGTGGAGAAGAAAACCGATAAGAAACTTTCTCTGTCAACAACAGCTCTCCATCCTGAAAATTAGGGACCATTGAATGCCCCTTTATTTTGTTCGGTTGAGCCAAAAATAGATAAGTCAAAACAAAAATAGATAAGGCAAAAACAATCGCTTGAACCGAATCAATGATGAAATCAAAAAACTTTTTAAACATACGCAGGTAAGTTTAATCTCTTTGGTATAATAGGTCAAGGACTTTTTAAATGGCCGCGTAGCTCAGTTGGCAAGAGTGTTCCGTTCACATCGGAGAGGTCCCAGGTTCGAGTCCTGGCGCGGCCACCA
>CAZHZZ010000015.1:0-5215 GCA_964537585.1 uncultured Gammaproteobacteria bacterium
CAATTGCCGGTGGTAGTAATAACAGATAAGTTCCTTTCCGAAAGTAAAAGAGTAATTACCGACAGTGATTTAAAAGTAAGTAAATTAACTTGGCCGGCCTTGATAAAAAAAAGAACTAAGGGGTATTGGCGTTATCGGTTGGCAAAGGACAACATCTCCCCTCGAGCAATTCCCGGAGATATTTTGGTAGTGGCTAATTCCTATGAACACCGCCAGGATGGCTATACAACCGAAAGCAAGATAGACAGGAATGAGCAGATGCAAAAGAGATTAAAAAAAATAACGGATTTTGACCTAAAAGGACTAAAAAGATATGGTCCGGATAAGGCGGATTTGACCTTGGTTGCTTGGGGAAGCAACAAGGGTCCGGTTTTAGAGGCGCTGGCTAGCCTTGACAATACAAACTTTTTTCATTTTAGACAGGTTTATCCTTTGCCTAAAAATACCACCAAGATGCTAAGGGAAGCAAGAAGGCTTGTTTTACTGGAAAATAATTCTACCGCTCAGTTTGGCCACCTGATAAGGCAAGAAACGGGGATAGAGATAAAAAGTAAGTTTTTAAAAAATGATGGTCGACCGTTTTTTACAGAAGAAATTATTCAATTTGTTAAAAAAATGGCCAAAAAATGAGAGATAACAAGGAGTTTTTAACCGGTATTTCCCCTACTTGGTGCCCGGGGTGTGGTAATTTTGGTATTTTGACTGGGTTGCGATTAGCTTTGAAAAAATCGGGGTTAACCCCCGAAGAAACAGTTGTTTCTTATGATATTGGCTGTGGGGCCAACATGGGTGGTTTTTTGCGAACCTCTTCTTTTCTGGGATTACATGGTCGAGCGATTCCCTTGGCCTGTGGCGTGAAGTTGGCTAATCCTCGCTTGGCGGTTTTAGCGGTTGGTGGCGATGGAGGCTTGTTGGGTGAAGGAGGCAACCATCTGATTCATGCAAGCCGGAGAAATGACGATATTACTGTTTTGATTTCCAATAACCATCTTTTTAGCCTGACGACCGGCCAAGCTTCCCCCACCAGCCCTAAGGGATTGAAAACAAAAACATTTCCTGAGGGTAGTGAAATTTTGCCGGTGGATCCGGTTGCTTTGGGATTGGTTTCCGGGGCTTCTTTTGTCGCTCGTCTTTTTGCCGGTCAAGTAGAATTGATGGCTAAAGTTATTGGTCAAGCGATTAGACATAAAGGGTTTTCTTTGGTTGAGATTCTTTCTCCTTGCGTTACTTTTGACAAGGATTACACTTTTGCCTGGTATCGTCAACATACTCATATTATTAAAAGACCTTTTCCCTCGACAGACAAAGCTCTTAAGGGATCGCGAGCTGATAAAAAAGGTTTTCCTTTGGGAATTTTTTTCCGAGAGAGGAGAAAAACTTTTGATAAAATAGTTTCCAAAGAAAAACTGCCAAACAAAAACATTACCCCTCTTTTGCGACTTTTTAGTTGATTTTTTTTAAAAATAAAGAGTATTTTGTGATATAATGACTCGCTATGATTAAGTTAAAAATCAAACCTTTTAAGTGGTCAAAAATCAGGGTCGTTCTTGTTTTACTTGTTTTTTTATCCTTGGTTGGTGGCGGTCGTTTTGTTTTAGCCAGAAGAGCCAAAGCAACAAAACTAAAGATAATCAATCCGGCGGTTCGAGATCTGCAAAAAGAGATATTACTTTCGGGCAGTATTGATGCCAACCAAAAAGTATCCTTGCAGTTCCAGGTTTCGGGAAAACTGGCCTGGGTGGGGGTAAAAGAAGGCGATTGGGTAAAAAAATACCAGGCGATTGCCTCTTTGGATAAAGATAATTTACGTCGCGCTTTTCAGAAAAAAATGACCGACTACATGAAAACTCGTTGGGATTTTGAACAGAACCGTGATAATTATGATTATAATAAACGCTGGTTTGAGCTTACCGACGAGGAAAAAAGAATTTTAGAAAAAGATCAGTTTGATCTTAATAAATCGGTGTGGGATGTAGAGACGGCTAATTTGGCCTTGAAATATGCCACCATAATCACCCCCATAGAAGGAATTGTAACGAAAGTTTCCTCTCCTTATCCGGGGGTTAATATTACTCCTTCTCTGGCTAGATTTGAGATAGTTAACCCGACCACGGTTTATTTTCGCGCTGAAGCCGATCAGGACGATGTTGTTAATTTTGCTCCCGGGATAAAGGCGGAAATTTCTCTGGATGCTTATCCTGACAAACTATTCATTGGCCAGGTGGAAAATATTAGTTTTGGCTCGGTTTCTACTACCGGTACTCCTAGCTACAAAGTAAAGATTTCTCTTGGCCAAGAAGGCAATGATGATTTGCGCTTCCGTTTGGGGATGGAAGGAGAGGCTCGGTTGGTGACGGCAGAAAAAAAACAAGTGTTGTCTATTCCTTTAGGGGTGATTAAAGGAGGTAAGAATCCCTGGGTTTATGTTTTAGTTGATGGAAAGAAGGTAAAGAAGGAGATTAAGACTGGCCTGGAAACTGAAGATTGGATAGAGATTGTTTCCGGTCTTTCTCCCCAAGATAAGGTAGTGGTTGATTAATTGACTATGAAGGACAAAAAAGTCCCCCTGGTTAGCCTAGAAAACGTTTCCAAAATTTACCAAATGGATGGAGTGGAAACTAGGGCTTTGGATAATGTTTCTTTTAAAATATTTCCTCAAGAATTGATTTCTATTATTGGCGCTTCCGGTTCGGGCAAATCTACCCTGCTTCATCTCCTGGGACTTTTGGATCGGCCTACTAAAGGAAAGATAAAAATTTTTGGTGAAAACGTTTCTAATTTGAGCGAGAGTCGATTGGCGAGCTTAAGAAACAAAACGGTTGGGTTTGTTTTTCAGCAATTTAATCTTTTGCCACGAACCTCAGCTTGGGATAATGTTATGTTACCGGTTTGGTACAATCCTATTTTGAGCTATCGCTCAGTCCAAAAACGAGCTAAAGAACTTTTTAAACATTTTGGCATTTGGAAGAGGAGGGAACATTTTTCTAATCAGCTTTCCGGCGGGGAGCAACAGCGCGTAGCGATTATCAGAGCCTTGATTTGTGAACCGGAGTTGATTTTGGCTGATGAGCCAACGGGTAATCTGGACTCTAAGGTAGGCAATGAAATTATTGAGTCGTTAGTGGATTTGAATAAAAAATTTGGCAAGACATTGGTGTTAGTGAGCCACGATCCATTTTTGGTTAAACAAGGGAAGAGAAAAATTTACATTAAAGATGGACAAATCGCTAAAGAGGAGGGTTCGGGAGAATGAAAATTAATCTATGGGAATTTTTTAAAGTGGCCGTTTCTCAACTACGCCGGAACAAAACACGTTCTTTTTTGACAATGCTGGGAATTATTATTGGTGTCGCTAGCGTTATTCTCTTGGTGGCAGTGGGCAATGGCTTACGATTTTATATTCAAAATCAGTTTGAAAGCTTGGGAACAGATGTAATTTTTATTATGCCGGGACAGTCGTTTAAAAAGGGTGAATATCGGATGGGTTCCGATTTTTCTTCTTTTGGGGGGACTAAGTTTGATAAAGATGATGTGGCTCGTTTGCAAAAAATTCCTGAAGTGGAAAATGTAGCCCCGTTAGTTGCAAAAACATTGCTGGTTTCTTTTGCCGGCAAAGAAGCCTTAGCGGAGGTGGTGGGAACAATGACGGGAATGTCTAAAGTTAAAGCCGTTAAATTGGTTGAAGGACGATTTTTTAATAAGGCGGAAGAAGAGCGGGGAGCGCGGGTAGCAATCTTAGGATACAAGGTGGGAGATGATCTTTTTGGACAAACAAACCCAATAGGAAAAAAGATTACTATAAATAATAAAAAATATCGAGTTTTGGGACTGGTTGAGAAAAAAGGTGGCGCAGCGGGAATGGGGGGGGTGGACAATCGGGTTTATATTCCTTATAAGCGTAGCTTTGAACTGGTTGGTGAAAAAAAGTTTCCCTATTTACTGGTTGACGTTGTTGACGGTAGTCAGATGGAGAAAGTGAAGGCTTTGATTAAAAAAACATTGCTAAGGCGTCATAAGGACGGTGATTTCTCATTGGCTGACCAGACAGAGATTTTGGGAGTAGTGAGTGGAGTTTTGGGAATGGTGACGACTGCTTTGGCGGGTATTGCCGCTATTTCTTTGATTGTTGGCGGAGTAGGAATTATGAACATTATGTTTGCTTCGGTGACGGAGCGGATCAAAGAGATTGGTTTGCGTAAAGCGATGGGGGCAACGCCAACAGATATTTTATTACAATTTCTTTTTGAAGCGCTTACTTTGTCCTTATGTGGAGGGATTTTGGGAATTACCGTTGGTTTTCTTTTTTCTCTTTTGATCAATCGTTTTTTCCCCGCTCAGGTTACCTTCTGGTCGGTGGCCGTTTCTTTTGGTGTTTCGACAGGAATTGGGATTATCTTTGGGGTGGTACCGGCCAGAAAAGCGGCTTCTCTTTCTCCAATTGAAGCACTTAGATATGAATAGAGCGGGCCATGTTTTGGACAATAATGTTAAAATTAAAAAAGGATGAAATGAGCAGAAAAGGAAGTTTTTCCGGAATCCAACCCAGTGAGAATTTGCATTTAGGTAATTATATCGGGGTCATTAAGCAGTGAGTTTGGGATAAATAAAATGAGTCAACCCAATATGGTTTTTTACCAACGAATGGTAGAAAAGTACGGAGAGGGCTTTTTTGCTATTTATAAAAAGACTCAACGAGTGGCGGCTTATGCGGATAATATTGAATTACTCTGGAAAAGGCTAGAGAAGAGGCATGTTGATTTTAAAAAAGTGGTTATCACCCGTTTACCGCCTGGTCGGTGGCGCTACAAAGCATAAATTTCCCTTTGTCCATGAAGAAATAGAGGGTCTGGGGGAGGTTTTTCTGCCTTTGGTTGAGGCAGGTCTTTGGCTTCCCGAGACAAAAACTTGGCTTGATTTTCAATTTATCGTGGATACGGGGGCAACAGCGACAATTTTACCGGCTTTTATCGCCAGCAAGCTTGGCTTTGACTTGGATGTTTTATCGGAAATTGAGATGGCAGGGGTGGAGGGGACGGGGGTGAAAAGTTGGCGAGCAAAGGTGGCCATGAGGATTAATGGCAAAGAATTTAATACCCGTTGTTTTTTTGTTGACAACTCTAATGCTCCTTTCTTGTTGGGTAGGGCCGATGTTTTGGATAAAATATTTACCCTAAAAGTTGACAGCAGGAACAAAGAAGTTGTTCTTATAGAAAAT
>CAZHZZ010000015.1:5315-7645 GCA_964537585.1 uncultured Gammaproteobacteria bacterium
TTTTGTTGGTAAGATCTGTGAATTTGGCTTTCATGGTAGGATTTCCACGAGTAAGTCTTTTGATTGTCAGGTCTTTTGCTTTATTGTTTGCCAAACGAAGATTATTTTCAGATGACAGGAGGGCGGCTTTGGTTTTTTGAAGACGACTAATAGTTTTGTCTATTTCTTCGATGGCGATTGTAAACTTACGACTAGCAATGCCGTAATTTCTGGCAAAACCCTCTTTAAACTTGTTTATATTATCCTCAAAATTGGTAATATCAATATTTTGACTCTTAACTAGAGCTAGCTCCGCCTTATATTTTAGAGAGTTCATGGCGGCATTTCGTAATAAAGTTATTATAGGAATAAAAAATTGTGGACGAATAACATACATCTTGGGATACCTATGAGAAAGGTCAACGATGCCATTGTTGTACAATTTATTTTCCGCTTCTAAGAGGGAGACGAGAACGGCGTATTCACATCTTTTTTTAGTTCGATCTTTGTCCAATTCTTTTAAAAAATCTTCATTACGTTTTTTTGTAACTGTTTCGTCGTTTTCATTTTTCATTTCGAACATGATTGAAATAATTTCGTTACCCTCGTTATCAGTTTCCCGATAAATATAGTCACCCTTACTGCCAGAGCTTGAGTCATTGTCTTTTTCAAAATAAGCGTTCTGAAACCCAGTCGCGCGTAGCTTATTAAATTCAGTCTCGCAATGTTGTTCCAATGTTTCCCCAACCATCTTAGTGCTAAGCTTTAATTTCATGTCTTTGCGAAGAGCGATTTCTTCATCCTTCATCTTGATGATGTCGTCTTTAGTCTTAAGTTGCGCAGAATATTTTTCTTGTAAAGACTTTTCTAGCAGTTGCTTCTCGGTTTCTTTGCTTTTCAATTCTCCGGCCAAATCGTCTCGCTCTTTTTCCATTTTTTTGACCGCCTCGGCAATGCTAAGCTTCTTTTCTACTTCCGCTTTGTCAATCTTTGATTTTATGTTAGCTATTTCCGATTCTTTTTTGGCCAAGAGCTCAGTAAACTCCCTATTTTTTTTTGCAATATCTGCTTGCATCAGCTGTTCAAGCCTGGCCTGGGCGAGCTTGACGGCATTGTCTTTTTCTTTTTCAGCAATTGTTAGTCGTTCATGAAGCTCTTTGTTAAATACATGATCACGGACCTGCTTTAGAATATCGGCAAACCCGGCCTCATCGACCTTAAAAACTTTTTTACAGTGCGGGCATACAATATCGTTCATATTATTTTTGGACCTTAATAAGATATTACCGCAATACCAAGAGAATTGAAATTGATGTTTTATCATTTTTATCTTCCCCGGAGGATGGTGTGCTAGAATTGAATCAAAGATGATTTGGGTAAATTGTAAGATTTATAAAGAAACTTTTGGTGATGGGGTTTTGCGGATGGCAAAAATTTGTCGTAAAGTTGCAAAAAAAACCGGCGTTAAGATCATTCCGGTTGTTTCTCCCTTGGATTTATGGCGAGTTAAAAAGGAGGTTGGTGGCTTAGTTTGGTTACAGCATGTAGATATTTTTTTTGAGGGAAAAAAAACCGGTTGGGTTTCCCCTCTTCAGGCAATGATTTTGGGGGCGGGGGGAACTTTAATCAATCACTCTGAGCACGAGATTTCTCCAGGTAAAATCCGCCAGACTCTTGCCTACTTGCGCCGTGATAAATGGATTTCTCATTGGCAAAAAATGTTGCGGCGGACTGATGAGAAATGGTCAATGAAAAATAAAACATTCCCAATAATGGTTTGTATTAAAACCAGAGGCCAAATAGAACGTTGGGTCAAAAGACTTGACCCGGCGCCTGATTTTGTTGCTTATGAGCCCCCGGAATTGATTAGCGGTAAAATCTCTGTCAGCCAGGCAAAGCCGGCGATGATTAAAAAGGTGGTTAATCTTCTGCCTGGCAAGGATATTATTGTCGGCGCTGGCATCCATAATAAAAACGATATTGAAGTTGCTTTAAAGTTAGGGGCAAAGGGGGTACTTGTTAGTTCGGCGGTAATTAAAGATAAAAACCCGGAAAAAGTTTTATTGGAATTGGCCAGTGGTTTTACTAAAAATTGAAAATATGATTTTCTTGGGCTCTGATCATCGTGGTTATCATTTGAAAGAACAGATTGTGCTTTGGCTAAGGCAGTGGAGCCTAGATTTTGAGGATCTGGGCAACAATGAGTTGGACGAAAGCGATGATTATGTTGATTTTGCTACCAAGGTTGCCAAAAAAGTCTCTGCCCATGAGAAGGAATCGGTGGGAATAGTAATTTGTGGTTCGGGAGTGGGAGTGGATATAACGGTCAATAAATTTTTTAAAATTCGTGG
>CAZHZZ010000015.1:7745-11095 GCA_964537585.1 uncultured Gammaproteobacteria bacterium
GATGAGGATTTCCGCTTGCAGTCTGCTTTGCCATCTATTCGTTTTTTGCAAAAGGCCGGGGTTGCCAAGATTATTCTCTTGGGGCACTTGGGGCGCCCTGGCGGTAAGTCGGTGGCCAGCTTGAGTTTAAAGCCGGTTGCTAACTGGTTTACCAAAAACGTTGCCCAATGTCGGCTAATGCTCCTTGATAATTTAAAAAAGCAGTCAGCGGGCAATTTTTTTTTATTGGAAAATTTGCGCTTTGATCCGGGAGAGAAAGCTAATGACCAAAAATTCGCCAGAAAAATATCTTCTTTAGGCGATGTTTATATTAATGATGCCTTTGGCACCGCTCATCGTAAGCATACTTCTATTGTTGGTCTTCCCAACTTGTTGCCGGCTTTTTTAGGAATTCGAATTGAAGGAGAAATGCAAACCCTTTCTTGGCTAAGAGATCAGCCTTCTCGCCCTTTGGTTTTTACCCTTGGTGGCAGTAAGCCGGGCAAGCTTGATTACTTAGAGTTTTTGCTTGATTGGGCAGACAAGGTATTGGTAGGTGGGAAACTACCGGCTTTGGTTAAAAACTCAAAAGATAAGATTAAAAATTCCAAGAAAAAGTTAATTTTAGGGCAGCTCAGGGAAAGCGGTAAGGACATTGATGACCGGACGATAAGAGAATTTAAAAAAGTTATTGGCAGGGCTGAGACGGCGATTTGGGCGGGGCCGATGGGAGTTTATGAGAAGAAGGAGTTTCGGCAGGGTAGCTGGCAAATTGCCAAAGCGGTGGCTAATTCAAATGGATTCAAAGTTGCCGGTGGCGGCGATACTCATCGGATATTGACAAAGGTAAGGCTTTGGGACAGAATGGATTATGTCAGCACTGGCGGAGGAGCAATGTTAGAATTTTTAAAGAAAAAAGATTTGCCGGGAATCAAGGCGATAAGAGATTGGAAAAAATGAACAAAAAGGAGAAAATAGCAATCAATGGTTTTGGTAGAATTGGCAGAGTCACTCTGCGTGCCTGGTGGGAACGGTATCGAGATAGAGTTGACATCGTTTCTCTAAACACCTCGGGATCAATGGATATTGATGGGATTGCTCACCTTCTAAAGCATGATAGCGTTTATGGTCGTTTTCCTGCTAAAGTTGAAGCGCTTGGACCGGAAAAAGGAGAGGAAATTGGTCGGCTATTGGTAGGAAAAAGGAAGATAGCCGTTCTTGCCCAACGGAATCCTAAAAGAATTCGCTGGAATGACTATGATGTGGAGGTGGTTTTGGAATGCACCGGAGTTTTTCTTGACCGGTCAGCAGAAGATCATTTTAAAAATGGAGCTCAGAAGGTAATTATTTCTGCCCCTCCCAAGGATTGGACAATTCCGGTTTTTCTTCTTGGGGTTAATGCTGATTGTTATAAAGGTGAGCGCTTGATTAGCAATGGTTCTTGTACTACTAATGCCGTCGCTCCTTTGGTTAAATTAATTGATAAACAGTTTGGCTTTCAGGAATGTGTGGTGAGCACGGCTCATTCCTATACGGCGAGCCAAAATCTGGTTGATAAATCACATCATGATCTGCGTCGCGCCCGGGCGGCAGCAGTTAATATTGTTCCGACGGGAACAGGGGCGGCCAAAACGGTGGTGGCAACTTACCCGGAGGCTAAAGGACGGTTTGTGGCTTCAGCGATTAGAGTACCGGTTGTGGCTGGCTCTTATGTTAATTTTGTTTTTAAGATTGGCCGAGGTACTACTGTTGATCAATTGAATTCAGTGATGGAAGAAGCAGCTGGCGGAAAATTGGTTGGGATAGTAAAAGTTTCTTATGAACCACTAGTTTCCACCGATATAATTGGTAATTCTGCTTCAGCGGTAGTCGATTTGCCAATGACTCAGGTAGTTTCTGACGATATGATTCATATTTCAGCTTGGTATGATAATGAATATGGATATTCTTGTCGGCTAATAGAACTGTCTTGTATGGTTCAGGAAAAAAAGTGAAAATAATTCCTTCTATTTTGACTAACTCTCGGGAAGACATGAGCAAGAAGCTAGACTTTTTGGACAACCGAGTTGATTGGGTCCAGATTGATGTTGTGGACGGGAAGTTTGCTAACAATAAAACGTTGCCTTTGGATGCGCTTGAGCGGCATCAGGGAAAAGCGATGCTATGGGAAGCCCATCTGATGGTTAAAAACCCTTTTTCTTGGATTAATGATTGTAGTTTGGCTATGTTCCATCGAGTGGTTGCGCAAGTGGAGGCGGTAGATGATCAGTCAAGTTTTATCGACCGAGTGGAGACGGGTAGAATGGAAGCAGGTTTGGCGCTGGACCTGCCCACCCCAGTGAGCCAGATTAATGATGAATCATTTTTGCGATTGTCGGTGGTAATGGTTATGGGAGAGAAGGCGGGATTTTCCGGTCAGAAATTTTCTTTTTCAAGTTTAACTAAGGTGGATGAACTGTTAGCAGTAAAGAAAAGATTGTCGGCGAATTTTTTAATTGCCGTTGATGGCGGTGTGAGCACAGACAATATTGAGTTTATTAAAGATAGGGGGGTGGATATTGTTTATTTGAGTTCATCAATTTGGAATACTCCTGACTGGGGCCAATCGTACAGACAACTAGTGAGCTTGGCCGGTTGAAGCTTGTGATAGAATAAGAGCCATGGCAGATGAATTTAAAAAAGTATCAGTTTTTGGCTTTGCCGATGCTAAGCCTGGAGAGAAACTTTATCAAGACGCTTTCGAAACTTCTCGGTTGTTAGCCCAGGAGGGTTTAGTGGTTGTTAATGGCGCCGGACCAGGGGTGATGAGGGCGGCTTCTGAAGGGGCCAAGGCTGGTGGTGGCAAGGTGATTGGGGTTACTTTTAATCCTCAAGGGATGAGCAATTTTGAAGGGCGTGATTCGAAAAATCCTGTTGACGAGCTCCTTAATTTACCTAATTATGCAGAGAGAACTTTAAAACTATTGGAACTAGGAGATATATATGTCATTTTTAATGGAGCATCAGGGACGGTTTCTGAATTTGGTATGGCCTGGGGGCTGGCCAAGCTTCACTTTGGTCACCACAAACCATTGATTTTATTTGGCGATTGGTGGCATGAGATTATAGAGGCGTTCAAAAAAAACATGAGGATTAGAAAGGAAGCCTTGAAAGTTTATCAGATTGTTACTTCTCCCCAAGAGGCGGCAAGAGAAGTAATAGATTTTCTGGATAAACAAAAAAAATAAAATACTCCAACCTTGTCCGAGATAGATTTTTTTGTTAAACTCCTAGCTAAGAGTAGGTTTGTTTTTTTTGGGCGCATAGCTCAGTTGGCAAGAGCGCAGTCCTGATAAGACTGAGGTCCATGGTTCGAGTCCATGTGCGCCCAC
>CAZHZZ010000016.1:0-3363 GCA_964537585.1 uncultured Gammaproteobacteria bacterium
ATAAATTTTTAATTCTTTTCCTTTTTCTATTGCTTTGGCACCGGTTTTTTGTTTGATTTGCTTTTCCCATTTTTTTGGCCAGCCGGGAGCGATGATTTTGATTTTGTCACCGACAGACAATCCTTTTTCTCGGCGCCGGGTTTGGATTTGGCGGATCAGATCGCGGGCCTTGCCTTCGGCAATCAGAGGTGGGGTCAACTTTGTGTCTAGAGCTACCCGTAATTTGTCTTGGCCTGACTTGATGGTTATTTCTTTAACATTCAGTTCATCTTTAACGAGATTGATTAACTCGGGATTTAATTTTGCCGCCGGAAAATTGATAATGGAAAGTTTAGCCAGCGGTTGTCTTGTCCCGATTCCTTTTTGTTTTCTGGCCGCATGACCCAGCTCCACTATTTCTCTTATTTTTTCCATCTCTCTTTCTAGTTGCCGATCAATAGTCTTTTTTTCTACCTTTGGCCAGTCTTGCAGATGAACGGAGGAGTCGGCTAAGTTTTGCCAAACAGTTTCTGCCAGAAAGGGGATAAAGGGAGCCAATATTAGCGACAACTGCCGGAAAATGTAGTAAAGAGTGCTTAGACAAGCATTTTTGTCTTGGGTATCAGGATTGTGAGGAGAAACCCTTTCTCGACAGCGGCGCGTATACCAACGCGACAAGTCGCTCAAAAACTCCTCTATAGTGGCCAAACTTTCGTGATGAGCATAAACGTTGAGGTTTTTTTCTACTATTTGTTTGCTAGATTCTAGTCGTGAGAGAATCCAGCGGTCTAAAATTGGCTTTTTTAAGTTTGAATTTGGGATCGGTTTCCAGTTGTTTAAATTGGCATAAGTGATAAAAAAGCGATAGGTATTCCAGAAAAGTAAGAGATGCTGGCGGCGGACCTCATCGGCAATTCGATACCCAAAGTTTAAGTTGGCCTTAGGGTCTTGCCGGGCATATAGCCAGCGCATGGTATCCGCGCCAATCTTTTCCACCCCCTCATCAAACCAAATGGCATTGCCGGTACTTTTGTGCATTTCTTCTCCTTTTTCATCCCGGACCAGAGCATAACCAAGAACTTCTTTAAAGGGGGGCTTGTTTTCCAGTCCCGCCGCCATGGCAATTAAAGAATAAAACCAATTGCGAAACTGTCCGGGAAAACTTTCGGTAATAAAGTCGGCTGGATACCATTTTCGCCAATATTTTTTATCACTCAGGTAGCTTATCTTTTTGGTTTTGGGGTCGATAAGGGTGGAAAAAGGAATAATGCCTGCGTCCAGCCAAGGGTTGCCGACATCCGGCACCCGGCTCATTTCTTGTTGACATTTTGGGCATTTTATTTTTACCTTGTCAATCCAGGGCCGGTGGGGAGTGTGACCGGCAAACTCACCCCAACCCTTGACCGCTCTCTTTTTTAGCTCTTCTCGTGAACCGATAACCTCGAAATGCCCATTTTTACATTCCCAGATGGGCAAGGCCAGTCCCCAATAACGCTTTTTGGAAATCATCCAGTCGGCCATGTTATTCAGCCAATCAAGCTCTCTTTTTAAGCCAAAACCGGGATGCCAGTTGATCTGCCGAGCAATTTTGATCATTCTTTTTCGCAAGCTGATACCCTTATCCCAGTCTTTGTCCATATCGATATACCACTCATCTACTAATCGCCAAATCAGTTCGGTTTTGCATCGCCAGCAGACCGGATAGGAATGGCAATAGTTTTCAGTTTTAAAAAGATAGTCGCCTTTTTTCTCTCTCAAGTAGTCAACGACTGTTTCCGGATGATTTTTAGCGTTTTTTCCCGTCAACTCACCATAGCCGTTAATATAGGCGCCTTCCTCATCGACGACCGGAAAGATAACCTCTTCCCAGCCCAATTCTTTTCCAACCAGATGGTGGTCTTCCTCTCCGGCGCCGGGAACAAGATGGACTAGTCCGGTACCTTCTTTTTCATTGACCAAATCTTTGGACAAAACAACCGCATGAAAGTGGGGGTTGGCGGCAATAGATTGGACAATAGGCAGGTGATCAAAAGGAGCCCGGTAGTGACGTATCTGTTCTTTTTTTAAGAGATTCTTACCGTTAACTATTTTTAAAGGCGGAAGATTTTTTTTAAAAACTTTTTGCACCAAGCTGGCGGCGAGCCAGTATTTTTTTCCCTCCCATTTTACTTGAGCGTATTGTATGTCCGGATGGATAGCCACCAAAGTGTTGGCGGGGATTGTCCAGGGAGTAGTGGTCCAGACGAGGAGAAATTCGTTGTTTTTGGCTAAAGAGGAATTCTGCCCTCCGACTTTTGCAATTGCCTTGTCCCTGATGACCGGAAAACGCATAAAAACCGCCTCGTGGGTTGTTTGCTGATGACCGCCTTCGGCAACTTCTTGTTGAGAAATGGCTGTTCCACAGCGAGGACACCAGGGGACGGCATCATTACCTTTGTAGATACTCTTCTTTTCCCAACAGCGCTTTAAAAAATGCCAGATGGTATAGTTGTTTGTTTCGCTCATCGTAAAGTAGGAGTGGTCCCAGTCCATAAAATAGCCCAGACGGATTGATTGGGCGGTTTGAATTTGGGCATACTTGTTAACCCGCGCCTTGCAGTCCTCTACAAATCGGTCGATACCATAGTTTTCGATGTCTTTTTTACTTTTAAACCCCTTTTCTTTTTCGACGCCAACCTCGACCCAAAGCCCTTGACAGTCAAATCCATTTTGGAAACGCTGGGCAAATCCCTGCATATTTTTGTAGCGCTGATAAAGGTCTTTTAAGCTTCGTCCCCAGGCGTGATGGACTCCCATGGGGTTGTTAGCGGTGATTGGCCCGTCCATAAAAGAGAAACGTTTTTTACTTTTCCCATTTTTGCGTAAATATTTTTTAACTAAACCGTTTTTGCGCCACTGGTTGAGCAGTTGGTGTTCATTTTTGACAAAGTCAATTTGCGGAGGAACAGCAGTGAATAACCTTTTCTTCATTTGTTATGTATTATAATTGTTACTAGTGGTTGGTATCAAGTGGTGTAAAGTGCCAAAGTTTTTTTTGCCATAACCATAACGGACGGCATCTTTTTATATTCTTTGTTATGGCAGATAATTCTTTGATCATACCAATAAAGCTTTACCATAATGTATTTAGTGAGATGTTTTCATCGTATGAAAAATAGTCCGTTTCGGGGATTTATGTTTCTTGCCGTTTCTATTATTTTTTCTAATTTTTAAAAAAGGAGGCTTTCTTATCGATTATCTCCTTCGCCGTGAAGGCGGTTTCTTTTTTTTCGAGAATTTAATTTATCCAGATTTCCTTGAGCAATTTTTTCTAAAGACAGTCCCAATTCCGTGGCCAAATTAGCCAAATACCATAAAATATCACCCAACTCTTTGGCTATTTCC
>CAZHZZ010000016.1:3463-5487 GCA_964537585.1 uncultured Gammaproteobacteria bacterium
ACTAATCCCAAAACAGGGTAGATGAAATTATTGTCCTTATTAGGATAAATGGCCGTTTTTCTGGATTTTTTCTGATAGGCGTCGAAATTCATCCTTTTTATTGTAACAGCAAAATCAAATTTTTTTTGGGTTTGGAAATATTTAGTCCATAGCGATGAGCTAATATAACGGTAAGATCAATGAAAAATAGTTAAAAATTGCTCAAAACAACAAATTATCTCTATTTTGAAAGTTAAAATACTTGATTAATCAACCGTTTACCCAGATGACTGGAAAAGCTATCCTGGCTTGATTTATTAAGTTAGTATCAAGTAGAAAGAACAAACAATGGATTGGGGATTAAAAAAAACTGCCGCTTTGGCTGTTTTTATGCTATAATCCTTTTTAAGATGGAGGCAATAAGGCAGTTTCTTCGTGAAGTGGTTCTGCAATTTTACCAAATTACTTGGCCAGACAAAGAAACCTTGACTAGGTTGACAGTTGTGGTATTATTCATTGCTGTTCTTTCGGGATTACTTTTTGGAGGCATAGATTTTTTCTTTACTAAGCTTGTAGAGTTAGTGGCCTTAAGATGAGATGAGCACAAAGACAAAAAAAGTAAAAAAAATAACAAAAAAGAAAGCAGAAAAGGAAAAAGAAAAGGATTTTCGTTTTCTTATCAGTAAAGCCAAGCCGGGGCCGGGAGCGGCCTGGTATGTGGTGCACACTTATTCCGGTCACGAGCACAAGGCGGTCAACTACCTAAAGCAAAGAGTGAAAACAATGGGCTTGGGAAACAAAATTTTTGAGGTGATAATTCCCATCAGAGATAAGTTTGTTATCCGTCGGGGGGAAAAGATAAAAACGAAACAAAAGATTTTTCCCGGTTATATTTTAGTGAGAATGATTTTTGATGATCAGTCTTGGATTACGGTCAAGACTACTCCGGGAATTACCGACTTTATTTCCACCGGCGAAGAACCGATGCCTATTTCCCAAGAAGAGATTGATAAGATTGCCCAGGGGATTACTGATCAGAAGCCGGAGTTTGAAACCAAGTTTAGTATTGGCGAGGCGGTCAAAATTGTTGATGGACCCTTTGCCGATTCCTTGGGGACGATTGATAAGATAGATGATAAAAGAGGGAAACTAAAGGTGTTAGTATCGATTTTTGATCGGGAAACGCCGGTTGATGTTGACTTCTTGCAGGTGAGCAAGATTTGATTAAAAGTTAAAGCTAAACATAATTTCGAATTTGTTTTAAAAATGGCTAAAGAAATAAAAGCAACGATCAAGCTTAATTTGCCCGGAGGGGAAGCAAGTGCCGGACCGCCGGCGGGGCCTACTTTGGGTCAGCACGGAGTGCCGATAATGGACTTTATTAACCAGTACAATACGGCTACTAAGGATAAAAAGGGTGATATAATCCCGGTGGTAATTACTGTTTATGCTGATCGCAGTTTTGATTTTGTTACCAAATTACCGCCAGTATCCGCTTTAATTAAAAAGAAGTTAAAGTTGAAAAAGGGATCGGGAGAAGCCAGAAGAAAGACGGTGGGAAAACTGGAAAAAAAGGACTTGGAAGAAATTGCTAAGGAAAAGTTGGCTGATTTAAACACTGATGACTTGGAGGCGGCCAAAAATATTGTTGCCGGCACCGCCAAGAGCATGGGAGTGGAGGTAGGAGAATAAAGATGGCAAAGAAAAAAAAGGAAACAAAAACACAAAACAAAAAGGAAAAAGTTAAGATCAAGGGGTTGAAGGGAGGCCAGCGGATTAAGGCGATAGGAGAGATGACGGCCGAACCAACCACGGATGCGTCCATAAAAGAAATAGGAAAAGAAGAAAAGAGTGGTCAGGTAGAGGGGGAAGAAAAAAAGTCGGGAGAGAAGAAGCGGAAAAAAAAGACTAGAGGTAAGGCGTTTTTAGCGGCCAAAGGTTTGGTTGATAAAAATAAATTTTATTCTTTGCCGGAGGCGGTCGCTTTAGTCAAAAAAACCTCGACTTCCAAGTTTGTTGGTAAATTGGAAGCCCATTTGGTGGTG
>CAZHZZ010000016.1:5587-10028 GCA_964537585.1 uncultured Gammaproteobacteria bacterium
CAAAAAATTTGCCTCCGCGGGAGTGAAAATAAAAACAGAAAAAAAAGCGCCTGTGGTTCATTTGGTCGTGGGCAGTTTGGAGCAGAAAGACAAAGAATTAGTGGCTAATATTGAGGCATTGATAAAAGCGGTGGAGAAGCAGAACATCAAAAAAATGGTTTTATCAGCGACGATGGGTCCGGGGATTAAGCTAAAACATTTTTAGGTAAGAGTATCATTTGACCTTTATCAGTGGCGATGACCACTTCTTGTTTTATTTTTTGTTACCGGTAGGCATTAATTTGAATGTTCTCAACCTTTTGATTCTTTTCTAGTTTGATTGGATTTTGAAAGCCTCGATTACTATACTCGTTATAATCGCCGCCGGCATAAAGATTGTATTCCCCTTCATCCAAGCCATAAAAAGCAAAGTTTCCTTCTGGGCCAATGTTTTGAGAGGCAATTAATTTAGTTTGAGAGCCGCCATTAGGAAACCAAGAAATAATTTTATAAAGAGAAACCCTTGTCAATGTGCTAATTGCTCCTCCTTCTCCTTCGGTAATCTTTCCCTTTATGACTCCTCCTTGGTCTTTTGGCGGAAAAGCGAGAGTGGTTGCTGCTGGATTGGCTCTGGCCTCAATCATTGGCGGTAAATTGACTAACTGATAACTATGATCGTAGGCCAAAATATTTTTTTGGGCTCGATAAGTTCCCCCTTCATTTACCTCCCCTCCAATAAAGATCAAGGCACTTCCATAATTGTTTAGCAGATAACCAAACAATTCTTTGCCATTCTTTTCTGTTAAAGGAATACCCAGGGAAATAAATTTTGCTTTATTAATATCAAAGCGGTAAAGCGAATTGTGACCGTAGTTGTTTCTGATGGCTGCATAAACTCCATAATCGTAGCCAACAATTCCCTCTTGGACTCTTTGGCGATTTTCAATGGGAATTTTTTCCCAACTATTGGAACTAGGAGTGTAGCGAAAAATAAAAATTGACTCGTCTCGCCTTAAGCAGTAAATTTGGGCGTATTTTTCAAAGCAATAACGAACTGTCTTCTCCGGAGATTGGTGTTCTTGGTAACTGCCGGTAATAATGTCATAAGAATAAACAAAACTTTTCTCCTTACCTTCTTTTGTTATTCCCGAAAAGATTAAATAAATTTTGTTGCCCCAGGGAAATGCATTAAAATCTTTCATGTTGGAATAGTAGGGAGGGGGATTAATTTCTTGCCACTGGTTGGAAATAGGGTCATAAATTTCGGCTGAATTAACTGAAGAACGATCTTTATGGGCGCCACCGAAAACATAAATCTTTCCTCCTAAATTAACCGCCACGTGATCTGAGCGACGATAAATCATTGAAGGAAGTTTCCGCCATTGGCCGGACAAAGGGTCATAAAGTTCGGTTGTTCTACTGATTGAATCTACATGTTCGGCATGATCGCCGACGTTCCCCCCCAAGACAAACAGCCTCTCTCTTAAGAGGCTTAAAGAGTCGGTTAATGAGGGATTGGAGGTTGAAGTTTGAGTTGGTGTTAAGCTGGGCAATTTAGTAGGGTAAGAAGATGGAACTTGAGTTGGAGAAGGGATGACTGGTTTAGGTAAAGAGCTGGGGTTTTCAGTAAAAATCCGATAAAGACCAATTGATTCTTCCTTTAAGGCAAGATGGTGGTTTTTGGGAAAAAGATTTTTTTTCAACGGCTCTACTAAAATTTTACTGGATGAAAGTTGAGTAATTTTTATCGCTACTTTATTATTTGGGTTATTCTCGGGCACTTGAGAATGGGGCATGAGGAAATCTTGGTAACTTTGGGCTAGAGCATAAACAGAAATTTTACTGGTAATTAAGCCTAAGCCGGGCTCAAACTCTTTAGGTTTGGCATAATAGCGAACCGAAGAACTACCTGTTACTTCAATCGGGTTGACAAATTGAATGACAAAGTTGACTTCTTTTTCCCCGTACTGAGGCACCTTGCTATAGTCAACTAACCTTTCTGATCCATCAGGATATTTGATGTAAGCTAGATTTTCTACTTGGTCCCGATCAAAGATTTTAAGCAAGTAGCCGCCTTCTTGGTAGGAAAAGGAGCTTACCACGTAATAATAGGTGCCTGTATAGGGGGCCTCAAACTCTATTCTCGTGTCTTTGCTGTACAGTTGGCTGCCGGATTCGTCGAAAAGCTCTGTTTTTATAAAACTGCCGGGATTGGTAGTTCTGTCTTCCATGGCAACCGCTGTTAGCCGTTGCCCCTTAAAGGCTTCGAAAGAGTAAAATTTTGCAAAGCCATTTGCATAGGGTCGGTCAGTTTTGGTAATTCTTTCGGGAAGAGGATCGCCCATGACTAGGATTTTTTGGTAACCCTCTTTTTCCAGTCCGGAAATTTTTTCTTTTGCCAAGGCGGTTTTTATTAAACGAAAGCCCTCTTTTAATCTCGCTTTTTTAATCGAATGGACCAATTCTTCAAATTTTTTAAAACTTTCTTGATCTTGAGGATTACTATAAAGAGTGATTCGCAAAGAAAAATTTTCTTCGGTAAAAAAAGCCTGTTTAATTAGTCTTTTAGAATGCTGATAGTTTTCTCTTCCTTCTGCAAGAGAAACACTTAAACCGTTAATTTTTCTTTTCTCTCTTTTTTTTATTTCAAAAAGTGGATTGGCAAACATCTTTTGACTAGGGGTTGATTCAATTTCTAAATAGGTAGTGGTTGGATCTTTTTTGGGCAGGAAAAACCTTGCCGAAAAGTTTTTTTCTGATTGGCTTGAAACTTTAATTGACCAGTCGGTAGGTAGAGAAAAAGAAAAACCATTCCTCAACTTAATTATTTTTTTGACCTTGGTTAATTCTGATGATGATTTTTTTTCTTTTCCTCCCAGGGGAATCTTTTGGATTTTTCTTCCCCAATGCTGATTAGTGGTTAAAAAGAGAACTAAGGTTAATAAAGCCACTCCTAATCCAGTCGAAAGAAGTAAGGACTTTTTGTTGACAGAAAAAATAACTGTTTTGATAGAGTTTAAGTTTTCTTTTTTTCTTCCCGTTGCTGTTTTTTCCAATTCAACCATAGTTTAGCGTTTAATTGATTAGTACTTAATGATAGCAATCGATTGGGGAAAGTCAAGAATATGTATAAATTTTATGGGATAATTTTTAAAACGGCCACTAAGAATGTTAATGTCGTGGCTATGTATCAGCGATTCTATACCTTTATTGTTATTCACGATTTTTTTTAATGGATAAGGAGGGGAAAAAGAAGGAATGCACGGGGGATCTTTCTTTTACCATTCCTCCTCGTTTGATGACAAACCAGTAATCGCTTTTGATGTTAGTGCATGTGCCAAAACGCCACGAAAATGTCCTAGCGGAGAAAATACCTAGGTTTGGCTTGATGATGTGAGAATAGAAAAACCAGAGAGAGTGGAAGTAGGTCGGAGCAGTAACGGAGCGATTGACAGAAGGGACGGCAAAGTTTTATTTTCAAAATATTGCCTCGGCAATACGGAGGCTGATTTTAATGTTGACAGCATTATTGACGGGATTGGTTTTGGGAAAATGTGTGTTTATTTTTGAGAGGTACTAGCTCTTTCCCCGTTTAAATTTTAGCGAGAAACTTTTTTTAATCTTTTGTTTCTGCGCAAAATAATTATAAAATTCTTCTTACCCCAATTTTTTTTAACACTGGCTGGGCTAATTTTAGCAGAAATTGACCATCTGCCAGCTTCTCTTTCCATTCCTGTTGCCAAAGAGGCTTTTCCGGATTGGTGATTTTTATCCGTCCCAAATGGGGTCCGGTGGGGCGGGTTTTAGAAGAAGAATGAGTGTAGGTAATCTTGGTAGGAGTTTTATTAATGATGACCATCACATGGTCAATTTTTTTGTTTTTAAAACTTAGAGGAATCAGGTCGCCGACTTGGATCATTTTGGTTTGGTCTTTAACCTTGTGACTGTTTCCGGGGGCGGTTAAAGCGGTGGTATTTAGGCGGCGGACAGGGTTGTTGCTTCTACCGGGAGCCAGTGTTAGGTTTTCCCAGAAGCGGGGCTTTAAAAATTCCAGAACCTGGAAAACAAAGCCGGAACAGTCCAGGCCGATTTTTTTTCTTTGCATAAAAAGGCGGATTTGGCGGGAAGAGAGGCGAACTAAATTTGTTTCCGTTTGGCGGGCTTTGCGTAAGGTCGCCCTTCTTATTTGTCTTGGGGTGCCCTTGCCCCCAAAGGGTCCTTGGATGCGGTTAACTCCTTTTAATAAAAAGCGGTTGCGCCAGTAGGGAATCCTGACTTTTTTGCCGGCGATTGGCAGGCGGAAAAACTGGTCCAAGAATTCTTTTAAGTTTTGTTCCATCTTTTTAAATTATAAAAATCCTCGACCTGTATGGTTGGGGCTTTACGTTTGTTTTTGTTTCCTGCTTTAAGCATGTCTATTTATTATATCTTTTCACTTCTGACCTTACAATCAGGACTTTGC
>CAZHZZ010000017.1:0-5938 GCA_964537585.1 uncultured Gammaproteobacteria bacterium
AATTACTCTCTCGTTTTTTCAATGTGCTGATCAGCTTTGGGGCGAAATTTTTTGAGCTTTATCCAAAAACTCGCCACTCAATTCTGAATACCTTAATATAGCATATTATAGGGTATATATCAATGGTAAAATCAATAAAATTGACAATTTTAGTATATAGTTGGTAAAGCTGATAAACTTGTTTCTGATTATAATAAGGGCAAGGTTAAGTATCAAAGATCTTTCTAATTGACTTTTTTAAGATACTTTCCTGTCCAGGAGTAGGGGTTTTTGGTTACTTGGGCAGGAGTGCCTTGAGCAACGATCTCTCCTCCTCTCTCTCCTCCCTCAGGACCAAGGTCAATTATCCAGTCGGCATTTTTAATAACATCAAGATTATGCTCAATAACGATAATAGTATTTTGTTTTTCAATTAGCTTTTGCATTATTTTTAATATTCTCTTGATATCGGCAAAATGAAGACCGGTAGTCGGCTCGTCCAGAAGGTAAACTGTTTTTTTCTGACTGTCTTTAACTAGCTCCCTGGCTAGTTTTAACCGTTGAGATTCGCCTCCGGATAAAGTAGGCGACAGCTGGCCAAGAGTAAGATAGTCAAGGCCTATATTTTGCATTACGGCTAGCTTTTTGCTTATTTTGGGAAAGGAAGAGAAAAATTCTAAAGCTTCACCAATGGTAAGGTCTAAAATTTGAGAGATATTTTTATCCTTGTATTCTACTTCTAAGACTTTTTGCTTAAATCGCTGACCACGGCATTCTTCGCACTCAACCCAGATATCGGGCAGAAATTGCATTTCAATTTTGGTTTGCCCTTGACCGCGACATTCCTCGCATCGTCCTCCGGCGGTATTAAAAGAAAAGTAGCCCTGGCCAAGACCTTTTAGCTTTGCTTCTCTAGTTTGGGCAAAAAGCTGGCGAATATCGGTAAAAACGCCGATATAAGTAGAGGGATTACTTCTGGATGTTCTACCTACCGGAGATTGGTCAACCAGTAGAACCCGATCAATCCAATCAACTCCCTTTATCGACTGATACTTTCCGAGCTTACTGCCAAAGTAAGGATTAAGAGATTTTTTAATAGCCGGATAAAGAGTATCGTGGATTAAGGTTGATTTGCCGGATCCGGAAACACCGGTAACGCAAACGAGTTTTTGCAAAGGAAACTCAACCTCAATTTTTTTTAGGTTGTGTTCTTGGCAACCGGTTAGCTTGATTGTTTGTTGGAAAATTTTTTGTTGGTTGGTTTTTTTTTGCTGAATTTTTATTTTCTTTTTGCCACTTAAATATTGACCAGTGATAGATTGGGGATTGTTAATAACTTGTTGTGGAGTTCCTTGGGCAACTATTTTGCCGCCTTCCTTGCCTGCTCCGGGGCCAAAATCGATGATCCAGTCGGCTATTCCCAATACCTCCTCGTCGTGCTCAACCACAACAACCGTGTTGCCCAGATCGCGCAGTTTTTTAAGAGTCATAATTAGTTTTCTGGTATCGCGTTGGTGCAGACCAACCGTAGGCTCGTCAAGGATATAAACGATGCCTGTTAGGCCGGTCCCGATCTGGGAAGAAAGCCTAATCCGTTGCGCTTCGCCAACGGACAAAGTAGAAGCGGTTCGGTCTAAGCTGAGATAATCGACGCCAACAGCCAGAAGGAAAGAGAGCCGAGAATTAATTTCTTTCAAGAGCGGCTTGGCAATCTGGTATTCTTTACTTGATTTTGTTTTAAGGAGTTTTTTTGTCCATTGATGTAGTTTTCCTAAAGACATGGTTGTAATTTGAGCAATAGACTTTTTATTGATAGTGACAGATAAAGATTCCGGGGATAGTCGGGAACCTTGGCAACTTGGGCAAACCCTTTTGATCATTAATTTTTCTATTTCTTGACGAATGACGGGGGAGGTGGTGTTTTGGTATTGTCGTTCCAGGCTTTTAGCTCTCGAGGTCGAAGGGACTCTGGCCGAGTCGATTTTTAGCTTTACTCCCAGGCCGTCACAACTTTGGCAAGCTCCTTGAGGGGAATTGAAAGAAAAAATACGAGGCTCTATTTCCGGCAGAGAAAGATTACAAACAGGACAGGCAAAACGCTGAGAAAAAAGATGGTCTTTTGTTTTTTTTGGTAGGCTGGGGATATCGAACCCAGGATCGAGAATTTCAGCGATAATAACTAAGCCATCGCTATTTTCCGTGGCAATCTCCACGTCATCCTGAATTCTTTCCTGCCAATCTTTTGATCGGACAGTTTTTGGGCTAACAACAAACTGATCGACAACAACATCGATATTATGGCGATTGGTTTTGATAAGAGTGGGGCTGGAGCTTAACTTAATAAAGAGACCATCAACCCGGACTTTTTCAAAGCCTTTTTTATCCAGATTTTGAAATAGTTGAGTGAATTCACCGCGTTTGTCGCGGACAATAGGAGAAAGAATCATAAATTTAGCCGATCCATTTTTATCAAGATTGGCCTTGATATTTTTTGTAATTTGTTTGGTAATACTTTGGGTACTTTGACGGGTGATTTCTCGGCCACATTGAGGGCAGTGCGGATGGCCAATGCGGGCAAAAAGAACACGAAAGTAATCATATATCTCGGTTACTGTTCCGACGGTGGAGCGGGGATTGTGAGAGAGCCCGTGTTGGTCGATGGCGATTGCCGGAGATAAGCCTTCGATTGTGTCCACGTCGGGCCTTTTCATAATTTCTAAAAATTGTCTGGCATATGAGGAAAGGCTTTCGACATAACGTCGTTGGCCTTCGGCATAAAGAGTGTCCATAGCTAAGGTTGACTTGCCGGAGCCGGAGATACCGGAAAATACCACCAGCTTGTTTTTGGGGATTCTAACTTCCACGTTTTGCAGATTGTGTTCGCGGGCTCCCTTGATAACAATCCAGTCAGTTTGTTTTTCTTCGGGTTTTTTTCTGGTCATGATTTATTATTGTAGCATAAGTATTTTGCTTCTTTCCTTTAGCCGGGTGATTACGGATGAGAAAGCTTATGACAACTCTATCTCAAGAAAACAAAGTCCTCGACCATTAGGTTGGTTTTTTTATTTTGCACTAAGGGGAATCAAGTATAAAAAATGGTAAAATCAGGGATGAAGTTTAAATTAGTATCCGATTATCGGCCAACCGGAGATCAGCCTCAGGCAATCGAAAAGCTGACAGAAAACTATCGCGAAAACAATCCCTATCAGGTTTTGCTTGGAGTAACCGGTTCGGGCAAAACTTTTACAATTGCCAATCTAATTAAAAATATTAAAAAGCCGGCTTTGATTATTTCCCATAACAAAACTTTGGCTGCCCAGCTTTATCAGGAATTCAAGGAATTTTTCCCTCAATCGGCCGTTTCTTATTTTGTTTCCTATTATGACTATTATCAGCCGGAAGCTTATGTATCTCAGACAGATACTTATATTGCCAAAGAAACCAATATTAATGAAGAGATTGATAAGCTAAGATTGCGGGCTACCAGTAGCATTATGTCCAGAGAGGATGTAATTGTTGTGGCGTCTGTTTCTTGTATCTATGGAATTGGTTCTCCCAGTCAATATCAAAAGCGGGTTTTGCCAATCAAGAAGGGGGGTAAAATTTCCCGGAGGACTTTTTTAGAATCTTTAGTTTCTCTTTATTACCAGCGTTCAAGAATGGAGCTGGAACGAGGATTTTTTCGAGTCCGAGGTGATCTGATAGAAATATATCCTTCTTATGGTGACGAGGTGATCCAGGTTGGTTGGGAAAATGAGGTGATCAATAAGGTAATAAAAAGAGATGCCTTTGACAGTAAAAGAAAACATTTAGATGAGTATTATTTATATCCGGCCAAGCATTATTTGGCTGATCCGGACATTTTTCCAAAAGCCTTTAGCCAGATAAAAAAGGATTTAAAACAGAGATTGGCGCAGTTAAAAAAAGAGGGCAAACTGCTGGAGGCCAACCGTCTGGAGCAAAGAGTTAATTATGATTTGGAGATGATTAAAGAAACCGGTTATGTTAACGGGATTGAAAATTATTCCCGCTACTTTGATGGCCGTCGCCCGGGCCAACCGGCCTATACTCTTTTGGATTATTTTTGGCACCGATTCGGAGATGATTTTTTAGTGATTATTGATGAATCACATATTACCATTCCCCAGATTCGAGGGATGTATCGAGGGGATTTGGCTAGAAAGAAAACCTTGATTGATTTTGGTTTTCGTCTACCGGCTTCTCTTGACAACCGACCGTTAAAGTTTAAGGAATTTTTGGTTCGTTCTCCGGGAATAATTTTTGTCTCCGCGACTCCAGCTGAATGGGAGGTTAAAAAGTCGGCCGGCTTGGTGGTAGAACAACTGATTCGGCCAACCGGCCTGGTCGATCCGGTGGTTGAGATAAGAAAAACAGAGGGGCAGATTGAGGATCTAGTCAAAGAGATCTTGAAGCGAAAAAAGAAGGGTGAACGGGTTTTGGTAACCGCCTTGACGAAAAGAATGGCCGAAGATTTGGCCTCTTTTTTGAGTGAGCCCAAAAATACGGCGGGAGAGGCGGTTCTGGTTACCCACCTGCATGCGGATATAAAAACCTTGGAACGGAGTGATATTTTGACCGGTTTGAGGAAAGGTGACTATGATGTTTTGGTGGGAATTAATCTTTTGCGAGAGGGGCTAGATTTGCCGGAGGTTTCTTTGGTGGTGATATTGGATGCGGATAAACAGGGTTTTTTACGCTCTCGTTCTTCATTGATCCAGACAATGGGTCGGGCCGCCAGAAACGTGGCCGGGAAGGTGATTCTTTATGCCGACAAGACAAGTTTAGCGATGAAGGAGGCAGTTCGAGAAGTAGAGCGACGGCGATCGATTCAGCTTGCTTACAATAAAAAGCATAATATTATCCCCAGAACTATCCAAAAAGCGGTGCGGGAGCGGATTATTACTAAAAAAGTAAAGAAACCGGCTGAGGAGGTTGACTTGGACGCTTTAACTCCGGGAGAAGCAAAAAAACTTGTTTTTAGATTGAAGAAAAGAATGCGCCAAGCGGCCAGGGATCTGGATTTTGAAAAAGCGATTGAGCTGAGAAATCTCGTTTCTAAAATTGAAAATTAAATTTGTTGATTGACGTGGGGAGGGGGGAAAATAGCTACCGCCGGGATGAGAAGTGAATATTGATGACGTCGCACAATATTTAGAAGGAGAGAAGGGGGATTAAATGATTTTTTTTTATTTTAAATAAGGATTAATTGCCTTAATAATTCGTGCAAAAACTTCCCCTTCACTGCCACTGGCGTCAACGTTGAGCCATTTGTTTTTAAGAATATTTAAGCGGGAAGCTTGCCGATAGCTGCGGGCGACTTTTGTAAAAAATTTAGCTCCCTTCATTTCGAACTTATCTCCATCTTGGTCAAGACAACGCCTTAGACTAGCTTTGACATCTAGGTCGAGATAGACGATTAAGTTGGGCTCAAGGTGGCCAATGGCAGTTTGATTTATTTTAAGGATTTCCTTTAAGCCTAATTGCCGGCCGCCCCCTTGAAAAGCCAGGCTACTGACAAAACTCCGATCAGAAATAACTATTCCTCTTTGCACTAAAATTGGCTGGACCACTTTTCTTAAAGTTTGCGCTCGGGAGGCGGCGTAAAGGTAAGCTTCGCAAATTGGGTCCATTCCTTCATCAAATTTGATTACTTGTACCACTTGGCGAATTTTATCGGCAATTTCGCTTCCTCCCGGCTCTCGGGTGAGGACTATTTTTTTGTCAGGGTATTTTTCCCGTAGATATTTAGCGAGTTTTTTTACTTGAGTAGTTTTGCCACTGCCGGTAATCCCTTCAAAGACCAGATAAAATCCTTTATTCATTAGTAGCCAATTTTACTTTTTTGATAAATAGTTGGCAAGGGTGATTTTCCCTCAGAAAAATAGAACCCTGATTTGTTTAACCGATTGCTTTAATTTAATTTTTTCTCTTGATAAAA
>CAZHZZ010000017.1:6038-9999 GCA_964537585.1 uncultured Gammaproteobacteria bacterium
AGAACCCTGATTTGTTTAACCGATTGCTTTAATTTAATTTTTTCTCTTGATAAAAACAGGTTGATTAGCCAAAGAGATTAAAAAATTATGATTGGTATTAGCAATATTATTCGGTTATTATTATTTAAAAGTTGTTTTTTTATAAAATGGCACCATGTTTGCCTAGCGATGGGATAATTTATGAATAAAAAAATATTTGCTGAATTAATTGGTTGGTATGGCGCTGGCGCAATCGTTGTCGCTTATGCGCTTGTAAGTTTTGGAATATTATCCCCTTCATCATTCCTTTACCAGATAATGAACGGTACAGGCGCGCTGGGTATCATCTATATTTCTTTCAAGAAAAAAGCGTACCAGCCGGGGGCTTTAAATATTATTTGGGCGATAATTACCTTAGTTGCTGTTGTCCGATTATTGAGATAAATCTTTTTTTAGATATACTTAAATTTACTTTACTTGCATGGAACAAGGCTTAAAACAATTATTGAAAGATTGGCGGGCAGGGCGCCAATTAACGTTTGACCTATTAGATGAACTTCCGGAAAAACACCTCTCCTTCGCTGTTGGCAAAAATATGGGGACTATTGGAAAACAATATCGCCATATTGGAGATGTTCAGATTTGCTATAACGAAGCAATCAAAACAGGAAAAGCAGATTTTAACAAATACAAGAGAGATTATTCTTTAGAAAATTCAAAGGAAAAATTAAAAGCGTTTTTAGAGGCAGTCAATCAAGAAATGTTAAAATTGATTGAAGAAAATCAAGACGTAAAAATCGATTGGTTCGGTGAAGAATGGGATATAAAAAAACATATCAAAGCATTGATTGAGTATGAAATTCTTCACCAGGGAGAATTGGTTGTCTATATCAGAGCATTGGGTATAAAATTTCCTAAAAGTTGGGAACTATGGGGACTATAAATATTCTAAAAGAAGTTCGCCAGGAACTTAAAGCAAATGTAGAAGAAAAACACAAGGGTGATAGTCAAAGATATTTCAAGGAAAAAATATTTTCTTATGGAGTGAGAACTCCAATTGTTCGTAAGATTGCTAAGAAATATTTTAAACAGATTAAGCATCTTGATAAAAAAGAGATATTTATTTTAAGTGAAGGACTTTTCAAAAATCAGCATAATGAAGAGGCCACCGTGGCAATTCAATGGGTGAGTAATCTCTCTAGGCAATTTGAAAAACCAGATTTCAATATTTTTGAAAATTGGCTCGCAAAATATATAGACAATTGGGCTAAAGACGACGATTTTTGCTTACATATAATCCATCCCGTGATTAAAAAATACCCTGACTTGATTGACAAGCTAAAATCATGGTCGCGCTCCGAAAATATGTGGCTCCGAAGAGCTTCAGCGGTTAGCTTTATTACAACAGTAGAGGGATTTTATGCTACCAAACACAATCTTCGACATATATTCGAGGTAGCGGAAACACTTTTGCATGATAAGGAAGATTTGGTGCAAAAGGGTTATGGTTGGATGTTAAAATCCGCTTCTGTTCACAATCAAGAAGAAGTTTTTGAATTTGTAATGAAGCATAAATCAAGTATGCCAAGAACCGCATTAAGATATGCTATTGAAAAAATGCCTGCTAATCTCAAAAAACAAGCAATGGTGAAGTAGAATATAAAATATAAACGAGGGAAGGTATCAGATGTTCGCGCGTTATTGATTTTTTAAACTGGACCAACGAGAAGATAAAAATCTTAAAAAATAAGTGAGGAAGCGCTGTTATCAAGCAAAACTTGACAAGCAATAATGGGGTAGTTTATAATGCTTTCCATGAGCATAATTAATAAAGTTCGTGCAATGATTACTGGGTTTATTTCCCTTATCAAAAGCTCCCTAAAACGCTAGGGGGAGGGAAGTTAGTAGCTTTTAACAAGTCCCCCAGGAGGGGGGTTTTTTAATGAACAAGATGAATGTTTTAACCAAAGAAGACAAGAGTGATCTAGAGACTAAGCTTTTTGAATTGAAAAAAAAGCGCAAAGGTTTGGTAGTCAAACTAGATGAGGCCAGGCGTGAAGGCGACCTGAAGGAAAACTCTGCTTATCATGAGATAAAAAATCAACTAATGATTTTGGAAGATCAGGCGGGGGAGATAGAGAAACGACTGAGACTCTCAACGGTAGTTGATAAAATAAATGGCAATGACCAGGTTGGCCTAGGGTCGCGAGCTGTTTTAGTACAAGGAAAGCATGAAAAAAAGGTTGTTTTGGTTGGTGCCGGATTGGGCGATCCTCTAAGTGGCAAGGTTTCTATCGACTCTCCTTTGGGGAAGGCGCTAATGGGAAGGAAAAAGGGGGAGACGGTTTTAATAGAGATTCCGAAAGGGAAGGTAGAGTACAAAATAATAGAGGTGAAATAGACGGCAAGCATTGCCACATTTTTGTGTTAGTATTGGCAAAAGCATGACTAAATCAAGATTAAGTCAGATTAGAAAAAACTGGTTAGAGAAACGAGAAAGGCTGGTAAAATTAGGCATTAATCCATATCCTAACTCTTTTGACAAGAAGGATAGCTGTGCCCAGGCCAAAAAACTTTTGGGTAAAAAAGTTAAGACTGCGGGTCGGATTATGGCTACCAGGGGCCACGGTAAAATAGTTTTTTTCGACCTAGAAGATCAGACCGGGAAAGTACAACTTTGGTTTCAAGAAGATAACCTGGGGAAAGATAATTTTAAACTCCTTAAGCTTATTGATGTGGGTGATTTTATTGGCGTTGAAGGCAAAGTAGTGAAGACCAAGTCAGGTGAAATTACTATTGACATTAAGGGTTTCCGATTGTTGTCTAAATCTCTAGGGGCTTTGCCGGACAAATGGCATGGTTTAAAAGATGAAGAATCCAGATTTAGGAAGCGCTATCTTGAGTTCATTGTTGATCCAAAGATACGAGAGATGTTTCACAAAAAAGCCTTATTTTGGAAAACAATTCGTGACTTTATGCTTAAGCAGGGATTTTTGGAAGTGGAAACACCGGTTCTTGAGAATGTTACCGGTGGGGCTGACGCCAACCCCTTTATTACTCATCATAATGCTCTAGATATTGATGTGTATTTAAGAATTTCGATGGGGGAGCTTTGGCAAAAGAGATTGCTTGTTGGCGGGTTTGAAAAAACATTTGAGATTGGCAGACAGTTTAGGAATGAAGGCATTAGCCATGAACACTTGCAAGACTATACTCAGATGGAGTTTTATTGGGCTTACGCTAACTATGAGAACGGGATGAAGTTAGTTGAAAAGCTATATCAGGAAATTGCTCAAAAAACATTTGGAACCACCAAATTTAAAATTGCTAATTTTAAGGTAGATCTAGGTGGTTCTTGGCCAAGAATGGACTATGTTTCTACGATTAAAAAGAAGTTGGAGATTGATGTTTTGGAGGCAGATGACAAAACTATAATTAGTAAATTGAAAGAGTTAAAGATAGATTATGATGATTCTGATCGTCGCGGTCGCTTGATTGATAGGCTTTGGAAACATATCCGCTTGACTGTGGCCGGACCGGCGTTTTTACTAGATCATCCTGTTGAAGTTTCGCCTTTAGCCAAAAGAAAAAGCGATGATCCTCGGCGGGTAGAAAGGTTTCAGGTGATTTTAGCAGGCTCAGAAATGGGGAATGGCTATTCTGAATTAAATGACCCTCGTGATCAAGCAGAAAGGTTTGCGGAACAAGCCAAAATGCGCGATGAAGGGGATAAAGAGGCCCAGATGCACGATCGAGACTTTGTGGAGGCCCTAGAATATGGAATGCCGCCGGCAGTAGGGTTTGGCCTCTCGGAGAGATTGTTTTCTTTCTTAATGGATAAGTCAGCCAGAGAGTGCGTTATGTTTCCTCTTTTAAGGCCGAAAGGAGGCAAAAAGAATGAATAGAAAAAAAGATACTATCTCTTTGACTTCTCTTTTTTCTGCAAAATAGTGATTGATTTAGTGAACAAATCATATAGAGA
>CAZHZZ010000018.1:0-8160 GCA_964537585.1 uncultured Gammaproteobacteria bacterium
TTATTAAAGACTGCGTAAACCCCGCCAAAGGAGAGGCGCCCCGGGTCGAGAAAAGGAATATAGACCGGGTGGCGACCTGTTTGCAAAACAGAGGGGTAGACCCGGCTGCGGTAGAGCAGTTGCGTTTGTCAGCAGGGGGGGGATCCTATGCACTTCAGCTTGATTATAATTTGCAGTGCGTTGGTTTTTTAAAAGCCGTTTATCCTCAGCTAAGGCAATATTCGGTTAAAGGAGCCAAAGATTTTTATGGTATTTTGGGAGGGAACAAGGATTTGACTGGAGTACAGCCGGGCGATGCGCTGGTGGCTTTATCCGGCCAATATGGTCATGTGGCCGTTGTGACGGGAGTTGATCATCCTAACCAAGCCGGGGGAGAAACGTTTGTTAGATTAACTCAGGCCGATGGTTATAGCGGGAGAGTATTTACCTCCAAGGTGAGTTTGGCCGAGCTAGAAGCGAGAAAATTTGCTATTCTAAATATAGAATAAAATGAAAAAGTTTTTACAAAGATACTGGTTGGTAATTTTTTTGAGTTTTTTGGCGGTGGTTTTGTTGGCTTTTCGCGCCAATGGTGACAAGCAGGTGCCAACCTTAATAAGCATTACTCCTCGACCCGGAAGCAATATTAAAACCGGAGAAAAAATCAGAATCGTTTTCGATCAGCCTCTGGCGCCGATTATAGATGAAATTGGCTTAGACACTACCCCCAAGGTTGATTTTGATAAAAAAGTTCAGGGAACTTCTCTTTTATTGTCCCCCCAATCCTCTTTGAAAGCGAATCGTTATTTTTTTGCTCTCCGATTTAACGGTCAACAACTTTATTCTTGGTCTTATTTTTTTACCTCGCCGGTGCCCACTCCTTCCCCAAGACCAACCCCGACCATCAAAGAAGCAACTCCTTCGGCTCACCAGGAGTTGGGTGATCCGGAGACGGTCAGAAGCATCGCGGAAACAATGAGCAAAAACTTTCCTTTGATAAAATATGTTCCTTATGAGAATGAGGAGTTTGCCCTTAATTATTTGGCTCCCTTAAAGCTGGGGGTGAAGATTAAAATTGACGACAAAGAGGCGGTGAAAGAAAAAGTGCGGGTGTGGATTAAAGATAAGGGAGTAGATCCGGCCAGCCACGAAATTGTTTGGCAATAATTTCCGCACATTTCCCGATTTTTCTCCGCACCTTTCTTGACGCCGCCGTTCATGATAGACTTTTTTTAACTTTTAATATATGAATCAACATCGGATTCCTCAAGACATATCTTCCTACGAATTTAGGTTGGTAGGAAACATGACTCTGCGCCAGTTTATGAAAATGGGCCTGGGAGTTTTGCTGGCGGTAATGTTTTATACTTCCAATCTGGCTTTCTTATGGCGGTTTTTAGGAGTTTTATTCTCTGTTGTTGCCGGCTTTGCCTTTGCTTTTATTCCAATCAATGAGCGCCCTCTAGAGCAATGGGTTTTTGCCTATCTAACCAGTATTTATTCGCCCACTATTTATATTTGGCATCGAGATGGGGCCGGCATTGATATTGTCCCCTTCGTGAAGCAGGCTCGCCAGGCGCGGTTTTTTAAAAAAGTGGTTGTTAAAGACAAGGCGCCTAAGATAGATGAGTTTGTAAAGTCTTTGCCTCAACAGGCAACCGGTCAACAATCTCTTGGTGTTTCCGGATTATCGACAGAAAAACAAAAAGAGACGGCGCCTTCTTCTGCCCAAGGGCAAGGTTTGTCTTGGGATCAACTGGTTGGTTTTTGGGAAAAAAGCAAGAGTGGCAAAGAAAAAACAAAGGAAGCGGAATTTTTAGGACCTTCTCTGCCGGCGGCACCGATTACCCCGGATTTGGTTAATGGACTAGTGGTTGACGGTGATGGCAATGAGGTACCGGGCGCTATTGTGGAGATTCAAGATATCGATGGAAATCCGGCCCGAGCGATGCGCACCAATGGTTTGGGGCAGTTTCAAACCGCCACTCCTTTACCCAAGGGAGATTATCTGATTGTGGTAGAAAAAGAGCCATTTCGTTTTGATATAGTTAAGTTGGGGGCGGAAGGGAAAATAATCCCCCCCATAAAAATTCAGGCAAGGAAAGAGAGGGCCGATGGCTGATTTAAAAAAAATGGCGATCAAGGGAACCACCCAACAGCATCTTCCTATTGAAGACATTATCAACAATTTGGTTGTTTTAAAGGATGGTTCTGCTTGTTATGTTTTGGAAACCCCCTCAGTTAATTTTGATCTTTTGTCCGGCAAAGAACAAGAAGCGATGATTTACGCCTATGGTGCCCTGTTAAATTCTTTAAGCTTCCCTATCCAAATTCTTATCCGTTCCAGCCTAAAGGATGTTTCTTCTTATTTACGTTTACTGCAATCATGGCGGGCGAAACAAAAGTCTGATCTTTTTAAAAAAATGATTGCTTCTTATGAGAAGTTTATTGGCGAAATGGTCCAGAAAAATGAAGTTTTGACGAAGTCTTTTTATGTGGTGATCCCTTTTTCCGTTTTTGAGCTGGGAATTTCTTCTGCAAAAAACAGCTTTGCCGACTTGTTTTCTCTGCCTAATCGGAAAAACAATAAGCGCTTGCCACTGCCTAAAAAAGTTATTATTGAACGGGCCAAGGCTAATTTAGAGCCAAAGAAAGAACACCTTATTCGCACTTTTGGCCGCCTGGGCTTAAGAATACGATTATTGACCACTAAAGAGCTTATTAATCTTTTTTATCAAGTTTATAATGAGGAGTCGGTAGGGATAAATAATGTTTCCCTAGAAGACATGAACTCTTTGGTAACCTTGAGAGCAAAGGGTTCTAAGGGTCGTTTTAGGCGAGGAGGCAAAAAATGATTGATATAAAAAAAATTATTTTAAAAATAAACCCTAAAAAAAAGAATAAGAATATAGGAAAGGACGGCTCTGCAGATAATATTCAGGCGACCAAGGGACAGAATGGAGCCCTTAAGGAAGCCCAAAAGGGCTCGGAGGGCAGACTTGACTTTACCCAGGGGATAACCAGCGTTGGGGACATTATTGCCCCTTCGGCTATTGAGGTCGATTTTGCTCATCTGAGAATTAATAATCGTTTTTATCGGACTTTTTATGTGGTTGGTTATCCGGGCTATGCGTCCCCCAACTGGCTTTCATCGTTGATAAATTTTGATCGTCCGCTTCAGATTGCCATTTATGTTTATCCTTCTGAAGAGAAAACGGTTTTGGATGATCTGCGACGCAAAATTGCGGAAATGGAAGCAGAAATTTCCATTAGTATCCAACAAGGGAAAGTGGCCGATCCGGTTATTCAGGCCAAACTGGAAGATGCCCTCAACCTACAACGAGAGTTGGCTCGGGGTTCGGAGCGGTTTTTCCAAATGGGTCTTTATATTACTGTTTCCGCCGGTTCAGTAGAAGAGATTGGTCGGATTAGCAAGGAGTTGGAATCATCCTTAGGGGGTTTGATGATTATTCCTAAACCGGCGATTTTGCAGATGGAAGAAGGCTTCAAGACAGTCCTGCCTACTTGTAAGGATGAGTTGATGGTTACCCGTAATATGGATACCACCTCTCTGGCAACCACTTTTCCATTTGTTTCCTCCGAGTTATCTGACGACAAGGGAATAATGTATGGCATTAATCAGCATAATGGTTCGCTGGTGATTTTTGACCGCTTTTCAATGGAAAATTATAATTCGGTTATTTTTGCTAAGTCTGGAGCAGGTAAGTCTTATTTGTGTAAGCTGGAGGCCTTGCGTTCGCTAATGTTTGATACCGGGGTACTGATTATCGATCCTGAAGATGAGTATAAAAAGTTATCCGAAGCGGTCGGTGGCCAATATATAGAATTTTCTTTTAATTCGCCATCGAAGATAAACCCATTTGATTTGGCCTTAGTGGAGCCGGACGATGAAAACGACCAAAATGAGTTAAGCCACAAGATCCTTTCCCTGCATGGTCTTTTTAAAATTATCATGGGTCGGATGGATCCGCAGGAAGAGGCGATTTTGGACAAGGCCTTGTTTTTAACTTTCAGGGGTAAGGGAATAACCCCTGACCCGGCCACTCAGAATGATAAGGAGATGCCCCTCATCGAGGATCTTTATAAGGTTCTAGTGGGCATGGAGGAAGAAAGGGCAAATGGATTGGCGGCCCGGCTGGAAAAATTTATCCGTGGTTCGTTTGCTGGCATATTTAATTCCCAAACAACGGTGGATTTGAAAAACAAGTTTATTGTCTTTGGCATCCGTGACTTGGAAGAATCCTTGCGACCGGTGGCGATGCATATTATTTTGGATTTTATTTGGAACAAGGTTCGCCGGGATTTAAAAAAGCGGATTTTGATTGTTGACGAGGCTTGGTATTTGATGAAGCACAAAGACTCGGCAATCTTTTTAAATAGCATTGCCAAGAGAGCTAGGAAATATTATCTGGGGCTGACCACGATTACTCAAGACGTTGATGATTTTTTACAAACAAAGGAGGGGCCGGCAATTATTAAAAACTCCTCGATTCAGATTTTACTTAAACAACACCCGGCGGCAGTTGACCTGGTTTCGGAAATATTTTATCTCTCGCAGGGAGAAAAACAGTATTTACTGGCGGCTAATGTGGGCGAAGGGATTTTTTTTGCCGGCAATAATCATGTCGCAATTCGAGTGGTCGCTTCGCCCGAGGAGCACCAGTTGATTACCTCCGACCCGCGAGAAATTTTAAAAGCGAGAAAAGAAAAAGAGGAAAAGGAGGCTCAAGCTTCAGATGAAGGACTTTCTTCTGCCTCACCGGGACGAACAACTACATAGCGATTTAGGCTTTGCCCTTGAGAAAGAGTGTTTACTTCCGGATCATTAGCCAGCTCCAGGTGGATCAATCGTCTTTTGTAAGAGGACATTGGTGGCAAAAAAATTGGTTGGCCGGTTTCTTTTGCTTTTTGAGCGGCCTGCAGGGCGAGATTTTTTATTTCTTCTTCCTGTGATTGCCGGTAATCGTTAACGTCTACCAGGGCTTTCACCTCGGATCCAAATTTTTGAAAAACAGCCAGCTGAATAAGAAGTCCGAGGGCTTCAAGAGTTTTTCCTCGAAATCCGATCAATTCTCCCGGCTGATCTGTTTGTAGGTGGATTTTAAAAAAACCGCTATTTTCCTTTACTTCTATTTTGGAAACCGGTTGCTCAAGTAGGTCGATTAACTTTACGGTGGTTTTTTGCAAAAAGCTGGCAACGTCTTTTTTGTTCATTTTTCTAAAAAAAAGATTTAACAATAGACAAAAATCGTAACACTACAAAACACGATATGGCAAGGATTGTAGCCTTACAGGCGATTGTAACATTACCGCTGGCTGTTTGCCAACCCAACTCGCTTGGTTATTTAAGAGATCCGTACAGATCTCTTAAATAACATCTAGTTAAAGAAAACAAAACCCCGAGAATAAAGTCGGGGATGAAGTGATGTCGATGCCCGGGCTACTAAGTCGTGGGCTTTCTATTGATAACCAGCTGTTGGATTAGGTTGGCCAGAGAGAAAATGAGCCAGTAAAGTATCAGTCCGGAAGGAAAGCTGAAGCCGATAAAAATAGTCATCAGGGGAAAGAGATAAACCATCTGGGTTTGCATTGTGGAAGCAAGATCATCGCCAACGCCGGGGGTGGCCTTACTGGCTTTCTTTTTTTGCTTAGCGGCGGGAACCATCAGTTTTGAAGAAACAAACTGGGCAATCGCGGAGGCGACCAGAAACAACCCCGGTATTGGCAGACCACCAAAGCGGATGATGTCGGGCTTGTTAAGATCGAGATACCAGAATCGAGAACTGGGAATAGCCATCGTATTAAGATGAAGGGAGGGGTAAAGGATTTTGTTTATTCCCTCTAGGGCTTGGGTGTCTTGGGCTCCCAACACCTGGCGCAAAACTTGGTAAAGAGCAATAAGAATAATAAACTGAAAGATTTGTGGCAGACAGCCACTGGCCGGATTAACCCCTTCTTGGCGGTAAAGCTCCATCTGAGCCTTGGCTAGCCCTTGCGAGTTGCCTTTGTAGCGCTTTTTTAGTTTTTCTAGTTTGGGGGCGATCTCTTTCATTTTTCCTGCCGCTTTCATCGAAGGGAGATTGGCGGGAACAAGAATCAGCCTGATAATGAGGGTTAGGGCGATAATAGCCAAGCCAAGATTATTCAGGACCAGGTATAAGCCAATAAGCCCATTGGTGATGGGTTGATAAAGAATTAGATGCCAGAGCTGGCCGACTAAGCCGATCATGATCTAGATTATACAGCAATGAACAAAAAGTGAAAAACTAAAAAGTGATTAAAGGAATTTTCTTGGCCCGGAATTATTGTCAAAAATAGTACTACTTCCTTAAAAACGGATAAATTAGGAACATGGAAATGATATAATTCAGCTTAATGAGCAAATATCGAGCGGTTTTTAGGACTTCTTTTCTAAACTCTTTGGCTTATCGGGTTAATTTTTTGCTTTGGGGATTTAATGAGCTTATAGACACCCTGGCATTTCTTTTTGTTTGGATATTCATTTTTGGCGAGCGCCAGTCAATTGGTGGCTTCACCTTGCCCCAAACAGTGACCTATATGATTGGCGTGGGGATGATTAATACTATTATCTCCTCTAATATCGGTCGAAACTTGTCCAGATTGACTAAAGGAGGAGGGCTTTCTAATCTTTTAGTCAAGCCGGTGAATGTCCCTCTATCTTTGTTTATTAAAAATTTTGCTTGGCGACCGCTAACTATTGTCATTCGCTTTTTAGTCTACCTGGTAGTGGCTTTCTTTTTTCGCGACAAGTTTATTTTTGCCAATCAGCCGATCTTTTTATTGTTGTTTACTATTTCTTTATTACTTGCTTTTGTAATCAATAATTTGTTTGATTTTTGCTTCGGTTGTTTGGCTTTTTGGACGACGGAAACAGAAGGCTCTCTTGGTATTTTGCGTACTGTCAAGGCATTTTTTTCTGGTGGTTATGCGCCGTTAACTTTTTTTCCGTTTTTTTTGCAAACATTTGCCTACTTTTTACCTTTTGCCTATACTCGTTATTTTCCGATGTTGATTTATTTGCAAAAAATCAGCTTACAAAAAGCGGTCTACGGTGTTTTGCTGCAATTTTTTTGGGTAGGACTCTTGTTGTTTCTATCAAAATTACTATGGCGGAAAGGAATTAAGAACTATGAGGGGGTGGGGATATGAATAAAGCGCGAGGTAAAAAAGCGATTGTCAACGGTGGTGGCATAGCAAATGTTATACTAAAAAAGCTTACCCAAAAGAACTGCTTATGAACGCCATTAGGGTCAAAAATTTAAAAAAATATTATCAGGTTCACAAGAAAGAACCGGGATTGGTTGGTTCAATCAAGTCGCTGGTTCGCCGCCGCCACAAGGAAGTCAAGGCGGTTGATGGGGTTTCGTTTCAAATTAGCAAAGGCGAGCTGGTGGGCTTTATTGGTCCGAATGGAGCAGGGAAGACCACGACCTTAAAGTGCTTGTCGGGACTTTTGTATCCTAGTGGCGGACAGGTTTCCGTTTTAGGATATATTCCCTGGGAAAGAAAGCAGGCATTCCAGAAGCAGCTTTCCCTGGTAATGGGACAGAAAAATCAGCTTTTTTGGGATCTGCCACCCCTGGAAACCTTTATTTTAAATCGAGAAATCTATGGGGTGCCTCGGCGACAGTTTGATAAAAATCTAGAAGAACTGGTTGATCTTTTGGAGATAAAAGAAATTTTAAATATTCAAGTAAGAAGGCTTTCCCTGGGCCAGCGGATGAAGTGTGAACTGGCGGCTGCCTTGCTTTATCGGCCTCAAGTTTTGTTTTTAGATGAGCCGACCATTGGTCTGGACGTGGTAATGCAGAAAAAATTGCGTGATTTTATTAAAAAATACAACCGCCTTCACTCTTCTACAATTATTTTAACCTCTCATTATATGGGAGATATCAAAGAGCTTTGCTCTCGGGTAATTGTTATTGGCAAGGGGAGAATTGCCTTTGATGGCCAACTGGAAAAAATTACTAAAGATTTTGCTGATTATAAGGTTATTTCTTTAGTTTTAGAAAAAGAAGTTGACCGGAAGGACTTGAAAAAGTTCGGCCGGATTAAGGAATTTAATTTTCCTCGAGCGGTAATCATGGTGAAAAGAAAAGATGTTGCTCTAGCCGCCGCTCGCCTGCTGAAAAACTTGCC
>CAZHZZ010000018.1:8260-9783 GCA_964537585.1 uncultured Gammaproteobacteria bacterium
GCTTTTTTAAAAAGCATCGTTTTAGGTTCCAGAGTAAGTGATCTGGCGGGCCAGATTAAAAGTGGCCAGCTGACAAAGCTAGTAGTAAAGCCAATCGGGATGGTTACTTTTTGGTTTACCAAAGATTTGGTTGATAAGGCGCTAAACATCGGTTTTGTGATTGCCGAGGTAGCCTTGGCGCTTTTTCTTTTTCGTCTCCCTTTTTATTTTCCCCAGAATTATACGGCTTATTTTGCCTCCGGCCTCTTGGTTGTTCTGGCAATTTTTTTGCACTTTTATCTTAGCTTTTTTCTTTCCTTGAGCGCTTTTTGGACAGACGATATTTGGGCGGTTCGCTGGCTTTTCGGAGTGGTTTTTCTGGAATTTTTTTCCGGAGCCCTTTTCCCTGTTGATATTTTACCGGCGGTTTTGCAAAAGATAATCTATCTTACCCCTTTTCCTTACTTGATTTATTTTCCTGTCAAAATTTGGTTAGAACAACTGCCCTTTTTGGCGGTCATGAAAGCGATTGTAGTTTGTTTGGTTTGGGTGATTTTCTTTTTTGGCTTAAGCAGTTGGATATGGAGAAAGGGAGTGAAAAATTATGGAGCCTATGGAGGTTAAATTAACAGGCTTGAGTTTTTTTAGCCTTTAACCCATGTTGCGTTTAGTAAAAATTTGGCTAATGATGGCCTCCCGAGCAGCCCAGTCTCAGCTGTTGACCGGCTGGTCGGGGGTTTTGTTTCTTGTGGGCAAGGTAGTCCGCTTCCTCCTTTTTTTCGTTTTTCTTTTTCAGATTATTTCTGCGGCCGGGTCGTTGGCCGGATACAATCGCGAGCAGGTAATTTTCTTTTTTTTAGTTTTTAACATCGTGGACATTATGATTCAGTTTTTATTTCGCGGGATTTATCAGTTCCGATCCTTGATTATTTCCGGAGATTATGACCTGGATCTTTTAAAGCCTCTGCCGTCTTTTTTTCGGCCTGTTTTTGGCTGGACCGATATTCTTGATCTGATTACCCTTGTCCCTTTGTGGGGTTATTTTTTTTGGTTTTCGTTTCATTGGCACCTTTTTGCTTCTTTTTTCGACTTATTTTTGTTTTTGGCATTAATTGTTAACAGCTTGATTTTAGGCTTTGCCTTTCACCTGTTTGTTGGCGCGGTCGGGATTTTAACAACCGAGGTTGATCACCTGATCTGGGTTTATCGAGACCTGACCAGCATGGCCCGGTTTCCCACGGATATTTATAGTAAAGGAGTGCGCAATTTGTTGACCTTTGTTTTTCCGGTGGTGATTTTGATCACTGTACCGGCTAAGGCTTTTTTAGGCCTGTTGTCCGGGCCGATAGTGGTTTTATCATTCTTGGCGGGGGCTTTGTTTTTGGGGGCTTCTCTTAGGTTTTGGCGGTATGCGCAAAGGCGTTATACCAGCGCCAGCAGTTAAAATCTCTGATAGATATACCATGGGACAATTATCACGAATCAGCATCAAAATTAGCCTAGATTTGTTTGCATTCTGCTTCGATGTCTCGAGACATCGAAGC
>CAZHZZ010000019.1:0-9750 GCA_964537585.1 uncultured Gammaproteobacteria bacterium
TTTTGGTAATATTGGTGTTTATATTCCAAAAGAATGGTTGTCCGCTTATTGGTTAAGGTAGAATAGAGGGAGTAATTAAAATGAAAACATATCTTTCCGTGATAATTCCTTGCTACAATGAAAAAGAAAATTTACAAAGAGGGGTTTTGTTAGGGGTTTACCGATATTTGAAAGAGCAAAAGTTTAGTTGGGAAGTAATTATTTCCGATGATGGCTCTACTGACGGTAGTTTGAAGTTAATCAAGCGTTTTGCCAAACAGCATAAAGGCTTCAGGGTTTTGGAAAATAAGCATGGGGGTAAACCTTGGGCGGTTTTTAAAGGGACTCAGGTCGCTCGGGGCAAAATTATTTTGTTTACCGACATGGATCAGTCAACGCCGATAGATCAATTAGGGAAACTACTTGTTTGGATTAATAAAGGATATCAGGTGGTAATTGGTTCACGAGGATGGCGTCGCCAAGGAGCTCCTTTTTATCGTCAACTGGCTTCTTGGGCTTTTTTGCATGGTCGCCGTTTGCTGGTTTTGCATAATATTATTGACACTCAGTGTGGTTTTAAGGTTTTTGATGCTGAAGTGCCCAAGAAAATCTTTCCCAAGCTTTCGGTTTTAAATGACATTAATCAAGCTTCCGGTTGGCGAGTAACTGCTTTTGATGTTGAATTGTTGTTTTTAGCGCAAAAAGCCGATTTTAAAATAAAAGAAGTTCCGGTTGTTTGGCAGGATGAAGATATTTCTACCGGGAAAGGAAGGAGCTTTATCAAGGAGTCGAAACAAATGTTGGAACAGATTATTAATGTTAGAAAAAATGATTGGCTAGGGAAGTATTAAATAAGATTAAGTTTAAAAATGAAAAATTCGAAATTATCAATTAATCTTAAAAGATTTTTTCAGCGACGTCTTGAGTTTGAGGGATTATCTATTGCCTATGGCGAGTTATTTTTATTTTTCCTAATTATTTTTCTTTATTTTCTTACCCGTCTTTATCGTTTGACGATATTGCCGGTTTTTGCTGACGAAGCTATTTATGTTCGTTGGGCTCAGGTGATGAGAGCCGAACCAACCTTACGTTTTATCTCTCTCCAGGATGGCAAACAGCCTTTATTTATGTGGTTGGTGATACCGGCCTTGAAAATCTTTGCTGATCCTCTTTTTGCCGGTCGTTTTATTTCTGTATTATCGGGTCTTGCCGTTATGTTGGGACTGGGAGCGTTGACTTTTGTGATTTTTAGGAAAGTGAAAACTGCCTTATTGGCGATGTTTTTATACTTGGTGGTGCCTTGGGGATTGTTTTTTGACCGGATGGCTTTGGTTGATGGTCTACTATCGGCATTAGCGGTTTGGTCGTTGGTTTTTGCGATTATTCTAGGAGAAACAAGGAGGCTGGATTCAGCGCTAATTTTGGGAATGATTTTAGGAGGGGGACTTTTGACCAAAAGCCCGGGGATGTTTTTTGTTTTGATGGCCCCGATGGTCGCCATTGTCAGGGTAGAGCTTTTTCCAAGAAGCGATCACCCTCTGAATAATAAAGTTCAAAATGGGTTAAGGGCTCTTCTCCTTTTGGCGGTGTCTTTGATATTTGCTTTTGGTATTTATAATATTCTTCGCCTAGGGCCCAATTTTCATATGATTAAGATTAGGAATAAAGATTATGTTTGGCCAATTTCCGAAATTTTAAAACACCCTCTCGACCCACTAATCCCTCATCTTAAGGATGTGGTTCGTTATTATTATTCTTACTTAACCTTGCCGATTTTTACCTTAGGGATATTGGGGGCATTGGGGATATTGAAGAAGAAGAAAAAACGATTGATGGGGATAGTTTTGCTAACTTGGTGGTTGGCTCCGCTTTTGGTTGAGGCGGCGATAGCCAAAACTTTTACCGGCCGTTATATTTTATTTTCTCTGCCGGTCTTTTTATTGTTTGTTGCCTATGGAATAGAAAATCTTAAATCTCAAGTTTTAAATTTCTCGGTCAGCCCTCAAACACTAAGGTTATTAGAGGTTTTTTTGCTGGGCTTGATTTTGGTTCCCCCTCTTGTTTTTGATTGGCGATTGTGGACGGATCCTGCTAAAGCCTCATTGCCAAGAGATGATTATGCCGGCTATCTGGAAGATTGGACAGCCGGATGGGGGATAAAAGAAACGGCCGATTATGTAAAAGAAATCTCTCGGGCAGGTAATAAGGTGGTCGTAGGAACGGAGGGATTTTTTGGTACTTTGCCCGATGGATTGCAGATTTATTTAGAAAAAGAACCGGGGGTGACCGTTTTGGGGGTAGGAGTTCCGGTAAAATCAATTGCTAATTCTTTAAAAGAAGCAAGGGCGTCGGGCAACAAAACTTATTTGCTGGTTAATAAAAGCCGGTTTTATATAAAAAATGAGAGTAGGTTAAAATTGGTCAAAGTGTTTAAAAAGCCGGGCGGGGACGAGCTGTTATTCTTTGAGGTTTTGGGCGCTAAACAACAATGAAAAAATTTTTCTTAATTTTTTTAGTGGTATTTTTGTCTTTTCTGTCAACCAGACAACTATTTTTACCCGGTTATTTTCCCATGCAAGATGACCTGCAGGTGAGCCGGCTTTACGAAATGGACTTATGCATTAAAGATGGTCAGCTTCCCTGCCGCTGGGTGCCCGACATGGGTTACGGTTACGGTTATCCTTTGTTTAATTATTATCCTCCTCTTCCTTATTATGTTGGTGAAGCCTTCCATCTTTTAGGATTTAGTTTTATAAATTCAGTAAAAATTTTGTTTATTTTAGGGATGATGTTGTCGGGAATATTTATGTATTATTTGGCAAAAGAGTTTTGGGGTGAATGGGGAGGGTTGGTTTCCGCTGTTTTTTATATTTGGGCGCCCTATCATGCGGTTGACCTTTATGTGAGGGGAGCGATGAACGAGTTTTGGGCGTTGGCTTTTTTCCCCGCCATTCTTTGGTCGGTTTTAAAAGTGTTTGAAAAGGGCAAAAAGTATGTTGTTGTTTTAGCACTGTCATTTTCCGGATTACTTTTGTCTCATAACATTATGTCGATGCTTTTTGCTCCTATTATTGGCCTCTGGACTGTTGGTTTACCTTTTCTTTTTAAAAAAGATTTTTCTTGGAAACTTAATAAAAAAGAAATAATGTCTTTAGTCTGGGTTTTTTTAGGAGGCGTTTGGGGAATAGCCTTGGCGGCTTTTTTTATTCTGCCGGCTTTACTGGAAAAAAGCCAAGTCCATATCGAGACCATGTTTATGGGATACTTTAATTACTTGGCTCATTTTGTTAGCTTGAATCAATTATTTATTTCCCGGTTTTGGGGCTTTGGCGCTTCTGTTTGGGGGCCGGGAGATGGAATGTCTTTCCCCTTAGGGCATTTGCACTGGGTGATGGCAGTGGTGGTATTTTTAGGCTTTTTTGTTCAATCATTCAAGAAAAAACAAAGAGAGCTTGTTTTTGTTTCTTTTTTCTTTTTTCTTTTTCTTTTATCCGCCTTTTTAACTCATCCAAGATCATCGTTCATTTGGCAGAAAGTTTTTGTTTTAGAGTATTTACAATTTCCTTGGCGATTTTTGGCAATATCTATTTTTTCTTTATCTTTTCTTGCCGGCGGGGTGGTTTTTTTGTATGAGAAACAAAGACGTGTTTTTGTTTCTCTGTTATTAATCTTTGCGGTAGTGGGCTTGAATTTTAATTATTTTAAGCCGGAAAGAGTGGTTAAAATTACTGACAAAGAAAAGATTTTTTCTCAAAAAGGATGGCATAAGCTACAAACAGATGCGATATTTGACTACCTACCGATTGTTTCTACCTTGCCACCAACTTCACCGGCACCAGCGGCGGTAATGATAAAGAGTGGCGATAGTGAGATTAAGGCGAAAACGAGCGACTTTAAGAAAGGCACCAACTGGATAAGCTTTAATGTTGACCTTAAGAAAAAAGCAAACTTGATTGCGCCCTCTTTTTATTTTTCCGGTTGGAAAGGCTGGGTTGATGAAAAAAAAGCGCCCTTGAATCATGAGAGTGATCTGGGAAGAATTACCCTGAATGTTGATGGGGGAAAACATCAGGTTTATCTAAGGTTGGGCAATAGCTCCTGGCGATCTTGGTCTAACTTTATTTCTATGCTTGCCTGGTGGGGAGCGTTAATAGTTGTTTTGCAGCCTAAATTATGGCCCTGGATACCCAAGAAATAAAGAAAAAAACTCTTTCTGGCGTTGGCGCGCTGGTGTTAAGAAATTTGTTGATGCAGCCGATTTCTTTTTTTGGTTTTTTAGCCCTTTCTGTCTTTTTAAAGCGCTGGGAACTGGGGGTGTTTTGGGCGGTTTCCGAAGTAGTAGGGTTTTTGGGGTTTTTTTCTGATGTTGGTTTGGCGGCGGCAGTAATTCAGAAAAAAAAAGAGCCCAGCAAGGAGGAATTAAGAGCAACTTTTACTATTCAGCAAATATTGGTTGTTTTTTTGCTAACGGTTGCTTTTTTGCTAACTCCGTTTTTAGAATCAAGGTTTGATTTTCAAAATGGCCGGTTTCTCTATTGGGTCCTTTTATTTGGTTTTTTTACTTCTTCATTAAAAACGATTCCTTCTGTTTTATTAGAAAGAAAACTGCGCTTTGAGAAATTGGCGGTAGTTGATCTTTTAGAACAAATAGTTTTTACTGCCTTGGCAGTTTTTTTAGCTTGGCGTGGCCTGGGGGTCGATAGCTGGGCTTGGGCGGTTTTGGCTCGATCTGTTGTGGGGGTGGTTTTAATTTATCGTCTTTCTCCTTGGCCATTAGGGATCAGCTTTCACTGGCGCTCAGTAAAAGAGTTGTTTAAGTTTGGGGTTCCTTTCCAGGCCAATTCACTTTTGGCGATGCTCAAGGATCGCCTGATGAATATTTTCCTTTGGGGAATACTGGGAAGCGAAGGAGTGGGGATTTTGGGTTGGGCGCAAAGATGGGCCCAGGTACCCCTGCGTTTTTTGATGGATTCGGTAATGAGAGTTACTTTTCCCGCTTTTTCTAAGTTGCAAGACGAAAGGGAAAGCTTAAAGAATGCTTTGGAACGGAGCGGTTTTTTGGTCAATTTTTTTGTTTTCCCGGTCTTGGCGGGGATGGGATTTATGATGCCAAAATTTTTATTCCTTTTCCCCAAGTATCAAAAATGGGCGGTAGGGCTTTTACCCTTTTGGCTGTATTTAGCTAGCTTTGTTTTTTCTGCGACCACCACTCCATTGGTTAATGCCTTTAATTCAGTTGGCAAAGTGAAGACTACCTTGAGCTTAATGACTGTTTGGACATTGTTGACCTGGGCCCTGGTGCCCGTTTTGGCAAAGACAAAAGGGGTTGATGGCGCCGCTTTTGGCCTGCTTCTTGTTTCTTCAACTTCTTTTTTAGCTTGGATTTTGGCAAAACGAGAGTTTGGAGTTTCCTTGACCAGAATTATTTTGGTCCCCCTGCTGGCCAGCCTGGGAATGATGATTGTCTTATTCACCCTTAATCTTTTTGTAGAAACCAGTTATTACAGCCTAGTAACTTTGATAGCGGTTGGAGGGGTGGCTTATTTGTTATTTACTTTATTTTTGGCCAAGGGGGAATTGGTTTGGCTATTTAATTCTTTTTTGCAATGGAAAAACGAGCGCTAATTTTGGCTATCTGGATTATTTTTTTGATTTTTCCCAAAACCAGCATTGCCAGAGAAAAATTTGTAACGATAGTTGATCCGGTTAGGGGTGATGATTTTTGGCAATTGAAATCTCAAAAGCCACTTGATTTTGTTTCTTTTCAAAAAAAAGCCTTTGATAATAAAAAGATTAAAAGTACCTGGCTCTTAAGACCTGATTTTTTACTGAATAATAATTATTCTTCATTCTTTTTAAAGAAGAGCTTTGACAAAGATGATTTGGGAATTTTTTTGGAGGTTACTCCTGCTTGGGCTAAAGCGGCAAAGGTTAAATATAATCAGGGAGAAGGTTGGAGTTTGGCCAAGAGCATTTTTCTTTCCGGTTATAATCAGAGAGAGAGAAAACGCCTGATAGATGTTACCTTTAAAACCTTCAAGGACACTTTTGGTAATTATCCTCGCACGATTGGCGCTTGGCATGTAGACGCTTATTCGGCGGAATATATGCATAATGTTTATGGAGTAGAAGCGGTGCTGGTGTGTGCTGATCAGTTTTCCACTGACGGATATCGAGTTTGGGGAGGTTGGTGGGGAGTTCCTTTTTACCCCTCTAAGGTCAACCTGCTTATTCCTGCCAGCGATGTAAATCAGAAGCTGGACTTGGTTGTTCTTTGGTGGGCGGCTCGCGACCCTTTTAATGGATATGGCTCGGGGGTGAAGGATAGCACCTATAGCGTTCAGGTTAACGATTATATGACCCATAATCTAGGGGAAAAATATTTTTCTCAGCTGGCCTCACTCTATCTTAACCCGCTCCAAGGAAAGTTTGGCCAGTTAACGATAGGAATAGAAAATGACTCTGACCTGCAAAAATATGGAGAGCCATTCATTAGTCAGATCAATACCCTGGAGAAAGAAGGGGCTTCTTTTGTAACGGCAAGAGAGTTTGGTGATTGGTATCGAAAACGGTTTCCGGGATTATCTCCTGATCATGAAATTGGCGGTCCGGATATTTTGGGTCAAGACAAAGAAGCAAGGTGGATTATGAGTACTAACAAAAGAGTAGGGCTGGTGAAAGACGGTGATGGGAAATGGCTGGTTAGAGATCTCCGTTTTTATAAACCGGTTTGGCCGGACCCGTATTACGGCTTGAGAAATTTAGCGGGAAAACTTTATTGGCAGGTTCCGAGTAAAGTTGATACTATCGAACAGAAAAATGGCTTGCAAGGGTGGAATCCTGATGAGGCTGACAATAACAGTAAAGGCTTACCCTATCAGTCGGGGTGGGTCTGGATTTTACTTGTTTTAATTTTTCTTGCCGGAGCAGTCTTTGTTTTCCGACCACCATTTTTAGTTTTACTTTTGATCACCGGTGGCGGTAGCTTGTTTGCCTCCACAATGCTTAGGAGCGGGCGGCTTTATGATTTTGGAATGGGGTTTTGGGGACCAAACGGTCATGACGGGATCTGGCATTTAAGCTTGATGGGCCAGATTGCCAAAAAGATTCCCCCGGGAAATCCGGTTTTTTCTGGCAAAAACTTAAGCGGTTATCATTGGGGATTTGATTTTTTGGCGGTGGAGATAGGGAAAATATTTGGCCTATCTTATTTAGATGTTTATTTTAGGCTCTTGCCTTTGTTGGCGGCTTTTCTGATCGGTTTTTTAAGTTTTCGCCTGGCAGTGGTTTTGACGAAAAAAAACTCGGTTGGTTTTTGGTTTGTTTTCTTAAATTACTTTACCGGCTCTTTTGGTTGGATAGTAACCTGGTTAAGAAATGGTAGTATTGGCGGCGAATCTTTGTTCTGGTCGATGCAATCAATTTCTACTTTAATAAATCCCCCCTATGGCTGGTCGTTAGTTTTTTTGCTCCTTGGGCTTTTGATTTGGGTAAGGGTCAGGGGCGCTCATCATTGGCGCCAGGCAGTTTTTTTAGGGATCTTATTTGGCTTGACGACGGGGGTTAAAGTTTATGCGGGGGTATTAATAGGCCTGGGGCTCTTTTTTTATTGGTTGTTATCTAATAAAAAAAGAAGCAAATTTGATTCAGTAATTTGGTTAACAACAGCAGTGGTTTCTTTCTTGGTTTTGTTTGCCATGGGAGTTTTTTCTCAAAAGTCACCCTTAGTGTTTAAGCCATTTTGGTTTATCCATTCTTTGATTGATTCAATTGACAAACTATATTTGCCCCGGTTGGCGGTTTTGAGAATGAACTTGTCCCAAAACCTGATTTCTTGGAAACTACCCCTATTAGTCGCCATAGAAGTATTTTCCCTTTTACTTTTTACGGTTGGCAATATGGGGATAAGGGTTTTTGCTTTCTGGGAGATGGCAAGAAGGGCGGTTAAAAATGATTTTAGTGAGTTTGACAAGTTAATTTCTATCGTTTTGTTTTTTTCTTTTTTATTTCCCTTGCTTTTTATTCAAAAAGGCACCACCTGGAATACAATTCAGTTTTTTTATTATTTTTTGTTTTTTGCTAATTTTTATTTGGCGATATTTTTATCTCGGTTATTTAAAAAAAGAACTCCAAAGGCGGTTTTTGGAGGACTGTTTTTGGTGGCATTATCCCTACCAACAACATTTTCCACTTTAAGGGGTTATTTTGGCCGTCTGCCTCCGGCAGTGGCCCCCTATTATGAGCTTGAAGGATTAAATTTTTTGAAAAAGCAGAAAGAGGGAGCGGTTTTAACTTATCCGTATAATAAATTTAAAAAAGGTGGTCTGGGAGATCCTTTACCACTTTATTTGTATGAAACCACCGCTTATGTTTCCGCCTTTACGGCCAAGCAAACCTTTTTGGAAGATGAAATGAATCTAGAGATTACCGGTTTTTCTTGGCGGGACCGGGAAAAAGAAGTGGATAAGTTTTTTTCTTCTAAGGATAAAATTTGGTCGAGGGGGTTTTTGCTGAACAATGGAGTTGATTATGTTTATCTGGTGGATGAACAAATTTTGCCAATGGAGGCCAATGATTTAGGGTTAAAGATGATTTTTGCCAATGGGCAGGTTAGAATATATAAAGTATTAAAGTGACTGTGCGCTTACCGGTATTAATATGAGAAAAACCCCCCTAATCACTGTTGTTGTAAACACCCTCAACGAAGAAGAAAATCTTTCTCGTTGTTTGCGGTCGGTTTCTCGACTAGCCGATGAAATTGTGGTTGTTGATATGTATAGCGATGACAACACAAGAAAGATTGCCAGAAAGTTTGGAGCGAAAGTTTTTCTCCATGAAAGAATGGGTTATGTTGAGCCGGCGAGGAATTTTGCTATTCAAAAAGCCAGAGGGAGATGGATTTTAATTTTAGACGCTGACGAAAAAATTAGTCGAGGATTGGGAAAAAGACTAAAGGAAATTGCCCGGGATAGGGGAGTGGAGGCTGACTATGTTTTGATTCCTAGGAAGAATATAATTTTTGGTAAATGGATTCAAAACTCTCGTTGGTGGCCTGATTATTTGCCACGATTTTTTAAAAAAGGCAAATTGGCTTGGCCCAGTCAGATTCATAAACAACCTGAGCTTAAGGGAGATAATATCTTGACCTTGCCGGACAATAAGAATTTCGCCATTGTTCATTATAATTACGATTCTTTAGATCAATTTCTTGCGCGAGCGATTAAATATGCCCAGATTCAAGCAGACGAATTAGTAAAAGAAAGAAAGTACAAATTAAGTTTTGCCGATCTTATTCTAGAGCCGACCAGAGAGTTTATTAGTCGATTTTTTGCCGGAAAAGGATACCAGGATGGTTTTCACGGACTAGCTTTGGCGGTTTTACAGGCTTGGTCAGTGGCCTTAATTTATTTAAAAGTTTGGGAGAAGCAAAGGTATAAAGAAAAAAACCTTGATTTTTCCAAGGTCAGCCAGTCTTTTTCTAAGATGATTTTTGAAATTAATTTTTGGTACAGTCGATGGATTTTAGATAGGGAAAAGTCGTGGAGGAGACCGGGCAAGCGAATCATCCTTAAGTTCAAAGAGTTGGTCTTGAAGCTTTTTTAATAAATGAGAAAAATAAAGTTGGCCGTTATCATCCTCAACTACAATACAAAAAAACTACTAAAACAATGTCTCGATTCCATTGTTAAGCAACAGGCCATTTCGTCTCCTACAGTCAACAAAAATATTCAAATTATCGTCATAGACAATGCCTCTAGTGATGGGAGTAAA
>CAZHZZ010000020.1:0-1079 GCA_964537585.1 uncultured Gammaproteobacteria bacterium
TGACAGGAAAAAACTTAAAAACTCAAATTTGGCTTCCTGTCAATTTTGTCAATATCGGTGAGGAATTTTCCCCTTTGGGCCTTGAAAAAACCAGCTATTCCGATCATGGCGGCATTGTCAGTAAATAGACGACGGGAAGAAGAGGTAAAAACGGGAATTTGGTATTGGCGGGCAGTTTTTCTGATTTGTTGGCGAAGATACAGATTACTGATTACTCCACCACCGAGGAAAATTTGGGCGGGAGAATGGACCTGGATGGCTTTTCCCAGTTTGATAATAATTGATTGGACAAGAACTTTTTGGAAAGAGGCAGAAAAGTCTTGAAGGAATTTTTTGTTTTTTTTAGATTCGGGAATTTTTTTTAACCGATAAAGACAGGCAGTTTTTAAACCGGAAAAACTAAAGTTTAGCGATGGATGGTGGACCATGGGGATGGGCAAATCAAATTTATCAGGATTGCCTTTTTTGGCTAATTCTTCGATGATTGGCCCTCCCGGATAACCGAGATTAAGCATTTTGGCGACTTTGTCAAAGGCTTCACCGGCGGCGTCGTCCAGAGTTTCGCCCAAAAGTTGATATTGACCAATACTTTTAACCAAAACTAACTCGGTGTGGCCACCAGAGGCAAGAAAACCCAAGATAGGAAATTGAGGTGATTGAGAGGCCAGAGAGCCAGCCCCCCTTGAATTGAGGGCTAATGGTGATAATAAATGTCCTTCCATATGATTAATGGCAATCAGGGGTTTGTGATATTTTTGGGATAGTTTTTTGGCTTTTTCAATTCCTACCTCTAGGGCAATTGCCAGACCGGGTCCTTGGGTGACCGCCAGGGCGTTGATTGTTTGCCAAGAGATTGAGCGAGGAAGGCGGAGCCGCTTGCTGGTGATATTGGCTCTTTTAATAGCTTCGTCAATTACTTGGTCGAGATGTTTCCGGTGCTCTCTTCGCGCCAGACTGGGAACGACGCCACCCCAAGGTTGATGGATTTTAATTTGAGACCAGATAACGTTGGCAAACACTTTCTGACCGACGGTCACGGCAACGGAAGTTTCGTCGCAGGAGGTGTCAATCGCCAAAAT
>CAZHZZ010000020.1:1179-3913 GCA_964537585.1 uncultured Gammaproteobacteria bacterium
ATTCCTTGTTTTAAAATTTACGAAGACGACGAATTCTTGGCATTTTTAGATATTGTTCCCTGGTGCAAAGGGCATACTTTAGTGATTCCCAAAAAACATTATCGTTGGGTTTGGGATGTAGATAACGCGGAGCGTTATTTTGCGGTAGTTCACAAGATTGCCAATCATTATAAGAAGATTTTTAAAACAGAGTTTATTATGAGTTTTATTTATGGCTATGATGTCCCTCATGCCCATATACACCTTTTGCCTGATTCTCGAGGCAAGATTGCTATTTATCCTAAAGACAAGAAAATACAACTGAGTGAAAAAGAAGGAAAAGAATTGGTTGAAAGATTAAAGATAATTTAATCAGTAAATTTTATTCTTCTTTTGTTTTTACCCAAATGAGAAAGCTTAATCCAGATAACTTTGGTTTTGGTTTTTGCAGTTAAGCTATTCAAAATCTGTTTGGCTTTTTCAACCCATTCGATAACGATAACGTTGTTTGGCTTGATCATTTTTTCCCACTCTAATTTTTTTGCTTCTTGGTCTTGATTAATTCTCCAAGTGTCAAGATGGTAATAAATCCCCGGATGTTTATTTATTTCGAACGGATATTCATGAACGATGTTAAAGGTGGGTGATTTGATCATTTGTTTTATTTGCAATCCCAAGCCAATCCCTTTGGCAAACTGAGTTTTGCCACTGCCTAGTTCCCCTTGAAGAGCAAAGATAAGACAGCGCCCGGTCAGGAGGGGGGAGTATTTTTGAAAAAGCTTTTCTGCCAATTGTCGAGTGTCTTTGGGGGAACGGGTAACAATTGATTGTACTTTTAATTGAGAGAAGCTTATTTTTCCTTGGCGAAGAAGGGATGGCTGATCAAGGCTAGTGTCAACGACTACTGAAGGAGGATTGGAGGGCAGTTGGCCGGCGTTAATCATCAAATCAATCAGGCCTCTTTTAGAGGGGGAAATATTTTTAATAATATCGTTGATTTGATAAGGAGTTTTTTTGCCGGAAGTATTTGCAGAGGTAGTAGTAATCGGTCGACCAAAGTCTTTGATAATAGCCTGAGCCAAAGAGTGGTTGGGAACTCTTATGCCTAGGGTTCCCAGGGAGGACTCCAGGCGAGGATCAACCTTATGCTTGCCTTGGCAGACAACAGTAATTGGCCCGGGGAGTAGGTTTTGGAAAATATTTTTAGCGGTGGGATTGATCTTGATATAGTTAGTGGCCATTTTTTGACTAGTAACGGCGATAGAAATTGGCTTTCCTTTCCTGCTTCCTTTAAATTTAATTATTTTGTCAATTGCTCGAGGATTAAGGGCATCAGCGCCCAGGCCATAGCAAGTGTCGGTAGGATAAACAACAAGTCCACCGTTTTTAAGGACCCTTATTGCTTCTTTAATAATGCTTGTTTTTGGGGTATTATTATAGTCAACAGTTTTCATGCAGTTATTTATGATTTTATCAAAAATCTGTCTTTTATGAAAAAACCGATAGCCGTAGTCGTCATTCCTACTTATAACGAGGCCGACATGATCGGCAAAATGATTGAGCATCTCTTTTCCAAAACCTTTCCTTTAATTAAAGACTGGCGGATGAAGTTGTTAATTGTTGATGATACTTCCCCTGATAAAACATACGAAGTGGTACGTAAGAAAAAGAAAAAATATAAAGATCTGCATTTGTTTCTTAACCCAAAAAAGATGGGCATAGGGTATGCCTATGTTCAAGGATTTAAGTATGCGATGAAGGAGTTGGGCGCAGATGTGGTTATAGAATTTGACGGCGATTTTCAGCATCCGCCGGAGATGATTCCGGTAATGTTGTCGGAGATTAAGAAAGGAGCGGATTATGTCTTAGGATCTCGAAAAATTAAGGGTGGTAGTAATCCGGAAGGATGGGGGGTTAAGCGATTGTTTTATTCTCAAGTGGGGGGATTGGTCACTCGTATTATTCTTTTTTTTCCTACAAAGATATTTTTTAAGATCACCGATCCTACCACTGGTCTAAAGGCATCCCGAGTCAAGGGATTTGTGGATCGAATGGATATGGATCATTTATATACCACAGGCTTTGCTTATAAGTTGGAGTTTTTATTTAAAATGGTTAAGATGGGGGCCAAAATCAAAGAGGTCCCTCTTAAATTTCAACTGCGCCACGCAGGAGAGTCAAAAATTACCGGGCAAACCCCCAAGAACGTTTTTAGTATGGCGATTTTATTGCGTTGGCATGATAAAGCGACCCGTAGCTTTATAAAGTTTGGCATCGTGGGCTTTATCGGCTATTTGGTAAATGCTTTTGGGTTAGAAGGTTTTTATCGGTTAGGCTTAAGCCCGGCGGTGGCGGCGGCAGTGGGAGCAGAGTTGGCAATTATTTCTAATTTTAGCCTGAACAATGCCTGGACATTCTCTCATAAGAAAATTTTTGGAGCGGTGAGTGTTATCAAAAAGTTTTTAGAATTCAATCTAACCTCTGCGGGAGCGGTTTTAATCCAGTTTATAGTAGTGGGATTAGGGACTCTTTTTACCGGCGACCAGTGGCGCCAGATTTGGTTAGTAGTAGCAATTGGTTTTTTTGTCGTTCCCTACAACTGGCTGATGTATAACAAGTTTATTTGGAAAAAGAAATAACTTCGATTTTTTTGTAAAACAAGGTTTGTTTTTTTTAATGGAGGGATATTACTTGTTTATTAAAATTGGACTTTGGGGAGATAAGCCTTTAATACCCAATTTTCAGGCATGGTTAT
>CAZHZZ010000020.1:4013-9216 GCA_964537585.1 uncultured Gammaproteobacteria bacterium
CCTCCGAAGAATAATAGTCCGTAAACTAAAGATTGGAAATGACCCGAACTTGTTAAAAGTAAAATAAGAGGCGATATCGGTGCCAGGGAAACAATTTTTCTGTTTGTGAAGTAGACTTTTATTGTTAATAGAAGCAATGGAAGCCAAATCATAGCTGAGCTGGCAGTAGTAAATTGTGACCAACAAATTGCAAAGCCTCCCAGGCCATAGGTAATTGATCCCGCGATAGAGGCAAGCCTAGTCTTATTGATTTTTCTTAAAAAGAAAAACATAAATACAAATGAAAGAAGCGTTTGGGAAATTATCATCGCCGACCATCCCCTTGTCTTACCGAGCAAGAGTATGAATACATTTAGCGGGTTTAAAACTCCTGATTGAAAGTTGGCCATGAGCGGGTATCCAGAATAACTATATGGGTTCCATAATGGCCATTTAAGGTTTATAAGAGAATCTATTATCAGTTCCTTCCAGAGAAAAATTTGAGAAAACACGTCGGATATTAACCCGTTTTTTATAGGCACTCCAACCGTGTAGCCCCACTTATAATCGAGCCAGGGGTAATAGGCGCCGACATGCAGATCTCCGGGAAAAGGAACCATGTTCAAGAAAAAAACTTTCCAGTTATAAAAAATTCCAATAATGAGCAGAGATATAATGGAAGCAATTGTCTTTTTATGTGGCATTTTTCTAGCCTTTTTATTTACCGGTATGGCGCCCAGTTGGCAATAGGAGAGAGATTATAGTTTATAAAGTTGATGGCGTAAAGGTAAATAGCCGGCAAGATGATCAGAAAGGCTAATTGGAATTCTTTTTTCTTTAAAAATGGGGCAAAAGCGATAATCCAAAAAGGATAAAGAGGAGCAGAGTAGCGAGAAATGTCGCGGTGAGAAATAAAGAGAGTAGCGGTGAAGAAAAGAGCTGTAAAGATAGTGATGATATCGAGGCGATATTTTTTGTATAAAGAAAAAATTGCCAAAGCACCAATAAAATAAATATAGACAATGTCTTCTAGCCAAAATCCTCCTACCCAAGCATGGGAGCCAATGAAAGATTGGAAGGGAGGAAAAATAAGGTGAAAGTTATCCCCGGAGTGAAAGTAGGCGAAAAAGTCACCAGTTTTGTACTTGAAGAGCCAAAAAATGGGGAGGATTATTAATGGCCCCAATAAGAGAGTGACCTTGGGAACCATTTTTTTTAACTTAATGAAGGGTTTGTCTTTGGCTGTTTTGATAAGAGTGTCAATCCCATAAGCGACAAAAAGAATAATGGCGGGGGTTTTGATCGTTTGAGCCAAGAGAAGAAAAAGTCCGGAAAAAAGATATTTTTTCTGACGGTAAAAATAAATAGAAGCAAGGAGGGCAAAGATAAAGAGAGGCTCCGGGGCACCGACAGACCTTAAAATGACTACTCTTGCCGGGAGGAATAATGATAGGGAGGATAGCCAAAGGGCATTTTTTATTTTTAAGGACTTAATCAGGCGATAGAGAATCAGCACCATTCCTATGGTACTTGCCAGAGTAATCCCGATCATTGCCCACCAGCCGGGGACAATTCTGTTTGCCAGCCATATAAAGGCCGGGTAACCGGGAAAATGAGCAGAATAATATTCTAGAGAAAGAGGGGGAGAAAACTGACTGGCAATGCAGGCCTTGTCGTACCAGCACTTGGCGATAATCAGATAATTGGGTCCGTCGTAGTTAGCAAAAACCTTGGCCATTTCTCCTTTGGTGAAAAACGGCACCCAGACCAGGATGGTGCCTATTAAAGCAAGAAATGTTAAAATAAAAGGATATTTTTTAATTGTAAATTTGTTGAATTTATCCATTGGATTTATGATAGCATAATTAAATAAAACTTAAAGAATTAAGCTTACCTATGCAAGTAGATATCAAGGTCAAGATTATGAATGAGTAAAAAACACCTTCTGCCGGAGTTATCAGTCTTTTTCCCCGCTTATAATGAAGAGGGAAATATTAGAGCCACCGTGGAGAAGGCGATTGCCGTTTTAGAAGAAATTGTCCCTCGCTGGGAGGTGGTGGTGGTTGACGATGGCAGTACTGATGGTACAGCGACGATTATCAAGGGGTTAATTAAAAAGTATCCCCAAAGAGTGAGGGCAATAACTCATCGGCCTAATCGGGGGTATGGAGGAGCATTGAAAAGTGGTCTTTATGGGTGTCGGTATCAATGGATTGCCTTTACTGATGCTGATGGCCAGTTTGATTTTGGGGAGATTTATCATTTTATCGACGTTGCCAAAAGGGAAAAAGCTGATTTGGTAATTGGCTATCGTTTTGACAGGCAAGATTCATTTGTCAGGATGTTGATTGCCAAAATGCTTAAACTTTGGAATTTTGTTTTTTACCAAGTAAGATTCAAAGATGCTGATTGCGGTTTCAAGTTAATCAAAAAAGAGGTGATTGATAAAATTCCTCGATTGCAAACGGAAAGCGCGATGACGGAAACGGAGTTTTTGATCAGAGCGAAAAGAGCGGGTTTTAGGTTTGAAGAAATCAGCGTAAGACACTATCCCAGACTAACAGGAGAGCAGACCGGAGGAGATCCGAAGGTAATTTGGCGGGCGGTCAAAGATAGCTTTAAACTGTGGAAAACGCTTCGCTAAAGTCGTTTTTATTTTTCTTTTAATTAATGTTTATGAATTTTCAAGTTGCTAAAAAAAGGATTAAAAAACTGGCAATTTCTCGTTATGGACTAATTATTTTACTTATTTTGGCGGCTTTTTTAAGATTGTATAAAATTTCCTCTTATATGGAATTTTTGGGCGATCAAGGACGGGATGTGGTTATTGTCCGTCAATTTTTGACCCAAGGCAATTTGATGTTTATTGGTCCGCAAACTTCAGTTGGCAACATGTACTTGGGCCCTTGGTATTATTATTTGATTGCCCCATTCCTTCTTTTATTTAATTTTAATCCGCGGGGACCGGCGGTAATGGTCGCTCTTTTAGGGATAGCCACGGTTTGGTTGATTTGCAAGGCGGGTGAGGAGTGGTTTGATCGGGAAACCGGTTTTTTGGCCGCTTTTCTTTTGGCCATTTCTCCAGTAATTATCTATTACTCGATTTTTTCCTGGAATCCTAACGTGATGCCATTTTTTTCCCTTTTATCGATTTGGTTAATTTATCGTATTTGGCAAAACAAAGAGTATAAAAAAATGCCTTGGCTGGGTTTTTCTTTGGCAATGGCCCTTAACTCTCATTATTTAGGATTATTACTTTTGCCGGTAATCGGTATTTTTTGGCTGTGGGGCCTGAAAGAAGTCTGGCGGTCAGATGACAAAAAATCATATATTTTATACTCTTTATTTTGCCTCTTGGTCTTTTTTGCTTTAATGTCGCCATTACTGTTGTTTGATATAAAGCATAACTTTGCTAATTTTAGGGCTTTTAGAAAGTTTTTTGCGACTTCCCAAGCGACAGTGAATTTGCAGTTTTATAAAGGTTTTTTAAAATTTCCGATTATTGTCAACCAACTTTGGGCTAATTTAATCATCAGGGCCGATTCGTGGTCCGGGGCTTGGGTAGGAACAGTTGTTTTGTTTTGGGGTCTTTGGCGTTGGAGAAAAAACAGAGCCACTTGGCTATTGGGAATGATTTTTGCAATGGGAATTTTGGGACTTTCGAACTACAAACAAGATGTTTATGCTCATTATTTTGCCTTTTTGTGGCCGGTGGCGATTTTACTGATTGCCGCGGGTTTAAGAAAATTATTGCCCCTTTCTCTTTTATTGGTAGCGGTTTTGGCCTGGCTGATGCTAGCCAACTGGCATGGTTGGCGACCACCGGTTTATCAATTACAACGAGCGCAAAAAGTAGCCCAATTTATTCTAGACAAAAGTGAAGGTAAAGAGTTTTCCTTAGCTTTGATTGCCCAGACGAATTATGATCCTCCTTATCGTTATTATTTAAATTTAAAAAAAGCTCCCCTGGTTAATCTTCATGAAACAATCCCCGAACAGCTTTTTGTAATCTGCGAACCGTGGGGGAAAGTCAATTGTAATCCAATCGGCCATCCCAAATGGCAGATTGCCGCTTTTGGCTGGGCAAAAATAGACAAAGAATGGAAAATTAATGGAGTTAAAATATTTAAATTAATTCATACCCGTCAGGGCGTTGATAATGAAGAAAATAGCTAAACACAAATTGCTTAACTCTCTTTTTGTCTTGATATTAATCGTCCTCTCTGCTTGGGCAGGCAAAGGAATTTTTAAATATAATGTGTTTAGCGCTCACGATGGAGATCATCATATTGCTCGCAGTTTTGACGCTGTTGAAACTATCAGGGAAGGACATTTTCCTCTGCGTTGGGCAGGAAGCCTAAATTATCGTTGTGGCGCAGCGATATTTAATTTTTTTTACCCCCTTTTGTATTATTTGGTGATATTGATTAATTTTTTGGGCAGAAATGTGATTGAATCTTTAAAGATAATTTATTTTTTGTCTTTATTCATAGGAACGTTGTTTTTTTATTGGTGGCTAAAAGTAGAAACTAAGAATAAATGGGCTGCCTTTGGGGGAGCGATTGTCTATCTTTTTGCTCCTTACCGCTTTTTGCTTATCTTCGTGCGAGGGAGCCCTGAATTTTTAAGTTACACAATCTTACCCGTAGTTCTGTTTCTGTTTTCTCTTTGCTTTACAAAAATCAGTAATCGACAATTTACTTGGGCGGCTTTTGGGGCTGCCTTAGCCGGTTGGTTGTTAACAATTTCTCATAATTTTACCGTTATGTTTTTAATGCCGATTTTGTTTCTTTATTTAATTCTTAAGATTGTTACAACCCCCAAGCTTTCTCGCGGGAGAATAAAATTAATCATTTTTAGTTTTGTGAGCGCTTTTGGCCTGGGAGCATTTTTTATTTTTCCCGCTTTATTAGAGAAACGATTTGTGCAGCTTGGCCAAGTCAATATAATCAACTTTCGCAATCATTTTCCCACCTTAAAGCAGCTAATTCGTTCACCTTGGGGTTATTTTTATTCCTCCCCCGGCATAAAGAATGATGGTATGTCATTTGAGTTAGGCTATGCTCATTGGTTAATACTAGGACTGGCGGGCCTATCTTTACTTTTCGCTGTTTTAAAGAAAAAGATTTCTCTTGCAAAGATTTTTAAGCCTCCATATATCTGGATATTGTTTTTTATGGTTATTTCCGTGGGATCAATTTTCCTTATATTGCCCTGGTCTTTG
>CAZHZZ010000021.1:0-8908 GCA_964537585.1 uncultured Gammaproteobacteria bacterium
TACAATAAAGGAAAATCAGGCCAAGGCTAATGATTTAAAAAAAGTTTTGGAGGGTACCGGGCTTACTATTTTTTCCTTTACTAATCTCGAAATCCTGCGAGTTGTTGCTAATTTTTTTCGCTTGGATTTTTTGATTCTCCCCAACCTTCATGATACTATTAAACCCAATAATGTCCCTGCTCGAAAGGTTTAAAACTCTTACTACCAGTACACCTCTGCGGGCGCTTGTTTCGTTTATTCTCGTTGCTTTACTAATTCCCGTAGCTCTTCTTGCTAGTACCCAACATTGGGATTTGAGAAGGAAAGCAGCTGAGTCAACGACAAATATTGCTATTACTACCGACGAACTGTTACAGAGGACCAAAGCATATAACTTAGCCGCCCCAATGGATAAAAGCAAGATTTTGAATAAATTGACTAACATGGCGTTTCAAAGAAAAGCACAACTACTGCAGGAAATTGCTGATAATCCAAAGACATTCCTTGGTCACACATTGCCTTCTGATGTGAGAGACCAGCTACCTAAAGAACTTTACGAACGGGGCTTAGTTGAGCGGGACGTTCAAGTTGAGGGGAAGCTGGACATCTTGCACTTTGATGATTTTGAGAATGAACGGAGTTGGATTGTTTACAAAGTTGGGGATTACAACTTACACTTTACAAAAACCCCGCCAGACATACCCAGCGGCTCCACAGTCGTTGCCCAAGGAATAGCACTTGATTCAGAATTTGTTTTAGATTCAGAGAAAGCGTTAAACTTTGAGTCATTGACCGCCGAACCACCGAGAACGACCGGAAATTTTCGTATGGCCATCCTAATGTTTAATTTCTCCCGTTACCGTCGAAAACCATTCACCAAAGAAGAAGTTGCAGAAATCGCATTTACCAATTCGGAGTCTGTCAGGGCTTTCTATGAAGAGTCCTCATATAATCAAACCCACTTTTCTGGTGATGTTTTTGGTTGGTACGAATTAGACCGAACCTTCGATAATTGCGACACCTTTTTTCGGACTTGGGCGGAGGATGTCAGAAATCTCGCAGCAGCCGATGGAGTCAATTTAGATAACTACGATAGAATTGCCTATCTTTTCCCATTTATCGGCTATTGTTCTTTTGGAGGAATCGCAGAATCCGGAGGGGGTGATGAAATCTGGGTCAATGGAATGAACATGGGATCAATCCCGGATAGTTCAACATTCATTCACGAGCTTGGGCATACGTTTGGCTTAGGTCACTCGAATCTGATCAAATGCGGAAATAACGCTATCGACGATTACGCGAACTGCCAGGTAAAAGAATACTGGGATCGGTACGATAAGATGGGATCACAGAGACACCATTTTAATGCTGCCCATAAAACCAAACTCGCCTGGATACCGCAGTCGAGAATTCAGGATGTGACGATCAGCGGTAAATACAAGCTTTATCCTCTCGAAACAGTTGGGGCGGGGCCTCAAGCCTTAAGGATTCGTAAGCCAAACACCAATCAGTATTACTACCTTGAATATAGAAAACCGATTGGCTTTGACGCCTACTTGCCAGAAAAAATCGCTGATAATGCCCTAATCCACATTTGGAGATCAAGCTATCCAATAATCAAAGGTCTACCGGGGACTTTCCTTGTTGATACAACCCCGGAAACTGAACATGAAACTGACGAGGCCTTGACAGATGGTGCCAGCTTTTATGATGAAATTAATAATATTACGATTACACAACTAGGTCGTGGTCTGGATTATCTTGATATTTCTGTTTCCTTACCACCTTCCCCGGAGTGTTCCGACGGAGGCGCAGGGCCGTATAGCGGTGCTGGAAAAACTTCTTATTTTGATGGTTATTCCGATGCTGAGATATCTTCCCCTAATAACCTTTTGGGGAAAAATGACGAGGATTTTACAATCGAGGCGTGGGTTAATCTCGAGCCAGGGGAAGACGTTTTTGAGTATTTATTTGCCCGAGAGTCTCTTGAAACTTCAAGACAAACCTATCGTCTGCTATTTTACCTTTCCTCCCAGAATCAGGCGGCTAACTTGCGCTTTATCTTTGGAACTGTCACTGCCAGAGGTGGGTTGGCGCAGTCCGATTACTCAATCCCTTTTGGGAAATGGACGCATGTGGCGGCCGTTAAGGAAGGGAGCATTCTCAAAATTTTTATCAATGGCCGACTAGCTGGTTCTGCCTCTTTTGTCGGCATCGATGACAATGAAAATGGCGTCAATTGGATTGGAGGCCTAAGCGATCCCTATCAAGTAGTACCTCATTATGCGTTTAGGGGGTTCGTCGACGATTTGAGAATTTCAAATGTTGCCAGAAACATTGAGGAGAATTGGATGAACGGAATTTATTCGAAACCGCTTGCTGTTGACGGAAATACATTAGCGCTTTGGAAGCTTGAAGGAGATCTCGAAGATGCTAGCCCGAACGGAAATAGCGGGACAGAGTTGGGAGATGTGCTTTTCGTAGGGTGTGGTGGGTGTGTTCCCGAAAGTTTGTTGCCCGGAGACCTTGATTGCGATTGCGACGTAGATATTGTGGATATTATGATGGTGGCCGCCATTTTGGACACCAAGGAGGGGGATGACAAATTTAGGTCCGAATTTGATTTTGATGATGATGGCAGAATATCTGTTGCTGACATTATGTATATCAGTGCCAAATGGAGTACCAAATGTCCCTAGATCACTTTGTAATTTGTTACTAGCCTTTACTCAACTACGATTAATACCTAATTATGTAGTCCAACAAAAAGAGAAGCGGTATTTCACCTTGAGCGAAATTCTCTGAGCGGTCTCTGATGTAATATCGGAAGCTCAATCTGACAAAAGCGAAAAACAGAAAAAGATATCCGTCTTCTGTTCTTCGACGTGATGTTGGGAGTCTCCTTTCTAATGTGGCGAGACAAACACGAATTCTTCGAGTGGTATGCTTACTGCCACCCCTCCCCATATTCTTAAGCCTTGTTTCGCCATCTTATTTTACCAAGCCTATACCTATTTCCCAAACAAACAGCCTTTCATGATTTAAGAGAGTGGCTCTTCTTTGCCAGGAGAATAATAAATATTAATGGGCGCGTGAAACCGCACTGATGGCAATATGAGGGGAATACAGATACAATAAAGGAAAATCAGGCCAAGGCTAATGATTTAAAAAAAGTTTTGGAGGGTGCCGAGATAAATCTCTGGGTAAGGTTATGAAAAAATTGTTTCTTAATACCGGTTGGCAGGTAGCGGGCAAGGCGGTGGGGGTGATCAGCGCTTTGGTTACCACCACTCTTTTGGTTCGTTTACTGCCCACCAAAACGTACGGAAACTATATTTTCCTTACTACGGCGGTTTTATTATTTTTGAACCTATCTGATCTGGGGGTGGGCTTTTTTTCTGTCCGCCAGGCGGCGCGATCAGCCAAACCAAGCCGAGTTTACTCTCAGGCGTTTTTATTAAAGTTTATTCTCACTTCTCTTGCTTGGATAGCGTTTTGTATTCTTGTTGCTCTCCTTCCTCAATTCCAAGAGATTCGTTTTGTGGCCGTTTTGGCTTCTCTGGGGTTGTTTTTTTTCAATCTCAAAACAAGCGCGGAAATTGTTTTTCGCACTCGGCTGGAGTTTAATAAAAAAGTTGTTTTGGAGGCCCTGGGTTCACTGTTTTTTGTGGCGGCGGTTATTTGGGCCTACCAGCAAAGGCAAACCAACCTTGCCTGGATTATTGTTTTTTGGCTGACGGCGGCCGCCTTTTCCGGCCTGATGTCTTTCTGGTTGGTCCTAAAGCAGGCGGATTGGCGGACCTTTCCTTCTTTTCGGGCTCTTAAAAAACTTTTTTTTCAATCCTTACCCCTAGGAGCGCGCCAGACTATTTTTGCTGTTTATGATCAAGGAGTGGACAACTTTTTTTTAAAAACTTTTAGCGGCAGTTTGCAGGTGGGCTGGTATGGGCTTGCCTATAAAATTTATGCCAGCCTCACTATCTTGGCTGCTTTTTTTATGAACAGTTTGTTTCCCGCCCTTTCGCGCCAGAACCGAAAGCAAACCCGGAAAAGTTTCCAGACTGCCTTTGGGTTTCTTTTTCTTTCCGGTCTTATCCTTTCAGTCGTTCTTTATTTTTCGGCCGCTTTTGTTGTTAACTTGATTGCCGGTCCCCGCTTTTTTCTTTCCACGGTCATCTTAAAAATTCTTTCGGCCGCTCTTTTCTTTTCTTATCTGAATCATGCTACCGGCTACACCATAATTGCTCTCGGAGGGCAAAAACGGCTTTTGTATTTGTCTTTGGCGGCTTTGGCCGTTAATCTGATCGGCAACTTTATTTTCATTCCTCGCTGGGGAGGGGTGGGCGCCGCTTGGGTAACTTTGGCGACCGAAGTGGTGATGTTTGTTTTGTCTGGTGGGGAAGTAGCCAAACAGTTTGCCAAAAGGTGACGGGGATTATCTTTTGTTACTGCCTGTCATATTAAACTCTTTTTAAATAGGTTCTTTTTTCGGTGTTGACCACCACCTTTTCCCCTTGTTTGACAAAGAGGGGAACTTTGATAACCAGGCCGGTTTCCAGGGTAGCGTTTTTAGTCGCTCCGGAAACGGTGTTTCCCTTGGCGCCGGCTTCAGTTTGGGTAATCGAGAGAGTCATTTTTTTGGGTATAATTACTCCTAGCGCTTCTTGGTTATAAAAGCAGATTCGGTAGATTTGGCCTTCTTTTAAAAACACCAGGTCGTTGCCGATGAGCAGGGCGGGTATTTCCCATTGTTCAAAGCTAACCGGGTCGGCAAAAACAAGTTGTTTGTCGGCGGCGTAGAGGAACTGCGCCCGGCGATATTCCACCGCTATTTTTTCAACGATTTCATCGGTGAGCAAGGTGTGCTTTAAAACTCGGCCGGTTTGGACATCTTTTATTTTGAGCCTGATGACGGCCCGACCTTTGCCGGGGTTAAAAAATTCCTTGTCCACCACCAGAACTGCCCGGTCCTTCCATTTTAAAAAGATGCCCTTATTGACACTGCCCGCTTTGATTTTCATGGATTAAAACAAACTGTTTTGGCAAGGTTCTTTTTTAACGGTTTTGGTCACTGTTGGCTTTGGTTGATCGGTGTTTTGGATAAGCAGGGGTATTTTGGCAAAATCTGCCTCCAGGTCAACAGAAACTTGAATACGTCGCATAGCCGCGGCCGGGTGATAGACCGGATATAAGGTTAAGTCAATTCCTTCCCAGTGAATTTGCCGTGATTGACCGTGAACTTGAGAAATATATTCGTGGGGGAGAAAGAAATTCATCGCAAACCGCCCCAGAGTAATGATCACTTTGGGCTTGATAACCAGCAGTTGTTGGCGCAAAAAGGGAGTGCAGGCGTTAATTTCCTCCGGCTGAGGGTCGCGATTTTCCGGGGGGCGGTGTTTAAGAATGTTGGTGACAAAAACCTGATTTCTGGTCAGGTTTATTTGCGAAAGCAATTTGTCAAGCAGTTTACCGGAGGTGCCGCAAAAAGGGATGCCTTGCTGGTCTTCGTGGTGTCCCGGCGCCTCGCCAATAAAAACAATTGAAGAGTTTGCCTGTCCGTTTCCCGGCACCGGTTGGGTGGCGGTTTTGTAAAGAGAACAGTTTTGGCAATTAGCCACTTGGTGATTAATTTTTTCTAAACTCTCTTTTGTGGTCATTGCAAAAAGGGTTTTAAAACATTGGCTACTTCTTTTTTGACTTTTTCTAAATCTGCCTGAACTAAGCCTTTTTTGGCAAGAATGATTATTTTTGCGCCTGGCTTTACCTGGGGCAAGAGTGGGTAAACTGCTTCCGCCAGAAGGCGACGAACTCTGTTTCTTTTCACCGCCCTTAAGCTGACTTTTTTGGATACAATAAACCCAAAAACGGGGAAAGGATTATTTTGCCCTTCGAGAATTAAGAAACCAAAGAGAGATTGATTGATCAATTTGCCCTTAATCTTAACTTGGGCAAAGTCTTTTCTTTTTTTTAGGCGGTATTTTTTGGGCAAGGCCATTTTATTTCCCGCTTGGCTTTCTTTTGCTGACAGTGAGCTTTTTCCTTCCCTTGGCCCGCCTTCTTTTTAAAAGGTTGCGGCCGCTGCTGGTTTTCATTCTTTTTCTAAACCCGTGTTTGCGAGCCCGCTTTTTCTTTTTTGGTTGATAGGTTCGTTTAGGCATAGGGGGATTATAACAATGTTTTATTTTATAATCCACCACTTGAATTCCAGATCATGGTTGAGGGCCTGGTTTAGGGAAACCTTAAAGTAGCCACATGCTTCTTCCTCCGTGGTGGTGGGGCAGGCCTTTTTACTTTTCACCCTCAACACCTGGTTGTCCGTTTTGCCAATCGCCGCCAAGTAAACCTGAGATTGGGTGGTTAGATTGCGGTTGTCGATTTTTATCTCCACTTGGCCGCCGGGCAGAATGGCGGTTCCGGAAAGAGCGTTGCTGTCGGCTACATTTTCTTGAACGGAGTCTTTGCTATCCTGATCGGCGGCGATAATCACAAAGTCAGCGCCGCTATCCGCTTCCAGTTGGGGAGGATGATCGGGAAGACTCAAGTCTTTCTCGTCAAAAACCTGATCTGTTTTTGCCTTTGTTTCGCTTCCGGGCCCCTGTTTGTTTTGCGCCAACAAAGCCCGGATGGCGGTCAGCTCTTTGTCTACCAGCTGTTTTTGTTCTTCGGAAACCAGCAAAGGTTTTATTTGCCGATAATCAAGTTGGGCTTGAGCCAAAAAACCAAGCTTGCTTTCCAGTTGGGCGAGGTCAAAAATAAGCTGGGCGTCAGTCGGGGCGATTTTCGCTGCCTGGCGCCAATAACTCAAAGTCTTTTCCGGCTGTTTCATTTTTAAAGCCAACTGGCCGGCGCTTTTGAAATACTGCGGATCGCCTGAAGACAGGGAAGCGGCTCTTTCCCAATCACCCAGGGCGGTTTGCTGGGCTTGGGGCAGATATTTTTCAATCCCTTGGTAAATTTTGGCCCGCTGGGCATAACCCCGGGGGTCAAAAGGATAGTGAATGGCGGCTTGGGTGGCTTGATTGATGGCTTCGTTGACTAGCTGGACAATCTGCGCGTTTTTGCTTTGCTCTTCCATCCCCGTTTTTTCTTTTTGGGAAAGGGAAATGGCTTTGGAGAAGAGGGCTTGGGAAGAAACCAGATACTGGGAAATAGATTGGGGAATGTCTTTACTGCCGGCAGTTTCTATTCGATTGTCCTTTTGATTTTTTTGAACAGTAGCCAGGGGGCTTGATTTGCCCGGAGGGTCAAGAGGAAACAAAACTATTTTGGCAAACAAAACGCCGGCTAGCAAGGGCGCGCCCAGAATGACTATTTTATTAAGTTTCACTTCCTCTTCATTTTAACAATTAAAAATGGCAAAAGTAACTTTAATTAATAATCCACCAGTCAAACTTCACATCCGTGTTTAGCGGTTGGTTGATGGCAACAACAAAGTAGCCGCATGCTCCTTCATTCGCGGTGGCAGAGGCGCAGGCGGATTTTTTCTTGACATACAAAACCTGGTTTTGGGTGTCCCCGGCGGGAGTCAGATAAACCAGGGAATCAGGGCTGATCTTGTCGCTGTAAATAACCGTTTCTGTTTTGCCCGCCAAGATTTGGGCCGAGCCGGCCGAGGCGTTGGTTTTCAGCTGGGCGGAGCTGGTGGCCAGTTGACCGAGGGGAGAGCCGGCGGCGACTATCGCCGAGGCGGAGGCCTCCGCGTCAATGTTCAATTTAGCGAATTTTGCCGAGCCGGAAGCATCGATGGAAGCGACAATTTGGTCGTTACTGCCTTTTACTAAAAGAGAACCGAAGTGGCTGGCCTTGGCGGTGGGTTGATTGTTTAAATCAAGAACAACGTCACCGTTGCTGCCGGCAAATTCACCGGCTGCTAGCCGGCCGGTAACGGTCAAATCGCCGTTGATGGTGACACTGCCATTATCCTCAATCGTCATTACCCCGGCCAAAAATTCAATCCGACCCATGCCGGAAGGCTGGAGACGCAAAACTCCGTCCAGAGAATAAAGGCTGTTTTCTGTTAAGGCCAGATTGTTGACAATCAGGCTTTGCCGGACAAAGGCTTCTTCGGCGCTAACCTTGCCGGATACTTCCAGGCTGAGGCCGTTTAGGTTGGCCAGATTAGCGGCGCCGGAGGCGACGTTGGTATCCCAGTTTTGCGCCTGGGCTAAAAGAGAGGTGCCGGTGGGAGTGCTAGAGTCGGCCGTTGCCGAAGCGGTAGCGGTTTTGGGAGAGGTGACAATCAGCTTTTCCAGTTCCGCTCGCACCGCGCTGACCCTGTCGGCCAACAGCTCTCCAAAACTGCCCTTTTTGGTAATAATTTTGTCGGCATACAAGGTGCCGGCGATGGTTGCTTCCTGAGCCGATAGCTGTCCGCTGAAGCTGGCATTGCCGGCCGTATCAATAGAAGTGGTGGTTTCCCCGTTTTGATTTTTCACCAGAATGTTGCCAAAGTGAGTAGTAGTTTTGCTTTCCGTGTCTATTTTCAGGGTTGCCTCATCACGGTTATTAACGACCTCCACGGTGGAGTTTGGGGTGGTGGTTTTCAGTTTTGCCTTTTGCCCCTTAAAGCTGATCTGATCGGTTTCTACCACCGGGGAGACAATTTTTTCCTCAACAATAATTTTCCGGGCGATTAGGCTATCGGTGACCAGTTTAGTCGTTTCTGTCAAGCCGGATTTGACTTGGGCAAACACGCCTTGGGCGCCGGCTAGCACATTGTTTAACGTCTGGCCGGTAGAATTGTTTGCTAATTGAAAGGTCCCTGAGTTGCTATTTACTTCCGCGGGGGTGGACGTGGAGGCGGTTTGAGTTATTTCCAAATCCCCGCTAGCGGTTAAATTTATCTCTGCCAGTTGGGCTGAATCACTCGCCATTTGTGTTTTTAGGCCTTCAATTTGCAGTTGTTGTTCTTGAATGGCATTGGTCAGCA
>CAZHZZ010000022.1:0-3702 GCA_964537585.1 uncultured Gammaproteobacteria bacterium
TCATTGGCTTTGTTAATCTGCTCAATCGGGTTAAGGGTGGCTACTACCGCCCCCGCTAAAATCCCGATCAAGGCAATGACGATAAGAAGCTCCACCAAAGTAAAGCCCTCATTTTTTTGCTTGAATAATCTTTTAAGAAAATCGACTATCTTTTTTATCATTTTTTTTTTACTGACCTGTAATCTTTATAAACTCCTTTTGACAAAAAGTCAAGGACCTAAAATTGATTAGTCAAATCATAAATCGGCATAATGACCGCAAAAACCAAAAAACCGACTCCCGCTCCCAATATCACCATAATAATCGGCTCGATCGCGCTTGTCAAGACCTTAACTTTTTGATTAGCCTCCATCTCAAAATAACGAGAGATATTAAACAAGGTAACATCCAGCTTACCCGTCTGTTCACCGGTGGCCACCATTTCCGTCAAAATCTGAGGAAAAACCGCCTCCTGTTTCATCGCCGTTGCTAAAGAAGCCCCTTTTTCCACCAAGGTGGAAACCCTTTTAAAGCTTTTTTCAAAAACGGCATTGCCGGTCGAGCCGCCCACAATCGCCACACTATCAATCAAAGGCACCCCGGTGGAAATCAGCATTGCCAGGGTCCGTGATATATCCGTCATTATCGTCGCTTCCATCAAAGGGCCAAAAATCGGCGCTTTTAGTTTAAATGTGTCTATCCGTTGCTTAACAGTCGCCCTTTTCCCGAAAAGACGAAAAAAAGCCACCAGCCCTACCACCAGCAGAGGAGCGACCCAAAAAAAATGCTGAAACAAACCGGAAATGGCCATCAGCACCCTGGTCGGCCAAGGCAAATCGGTGCCAAACTCACTGTAAAGGCTCATCATCTTGGGAACCACAAAGGTCATCACAATAAACATCACTCCCGCCATGCCGATTACCACAATAACCGGATAAATCATCGCGGACTTAATTTTGCCTAAAAACTCCTGTCTCTTTTCCAAATTATCCGCCAACTGCGCCAAAACTTTTTCCAAAACTCCCGCCTCCTCTCCGGCTCTTACCGAAGCGACATAAATAGACCCAAAAACATCCTCATGTTCACCCAAAGCTTGAGTTAGAGAACTGCCTCCCTCGATTTTTGCCAAAACATCCTCTATTACTTTTCGCAGTTTACCTTTCTCTTGATTTTTTAAAATCAACAAAGAGTCGGTTAGAGGCAAACCGGCCTCAATCATGGTGGCAAATCTTCTCGTAAAAGAAGTAATCTGCCCCCCACTAATCCGGCTTAATATCAAGCGTATTTTGTGCAGTAAAGACTCCCGTTGAAGCTCAATCTTGGTAACCACCAAGCCCTTAGCTTTAACCAAATCCGTCGCTTCCTTGGCTCGCCGCGCTTCTACCAGTCCGGAAATACGTTTCCCCTGCCAATCCCTGGCGGCAAATTTAAATTTAAGCATTTTTACGCCGCAATCCTCTTAACAACTCCTTTTCCCTAAGAGTAAACTGCTTGGCTACCTCCAGATCAACCACTCCCTTGTTTACCCAATCCGCCAATGAAGCTTCCAATAAAAACATTCCCGCCTCCGCGGAAGTGCGGATAATATTGTCAATCATATGAGTCTTTCCTTCCCTGATCGCTGTTTTGACGGCAAAGTTGTTTAATAAAAACTCTATCGCCGGTACTCGACCCGGTTTCACCGTGGGTATCAGCCTTTGGGAAATTATCGCCAGCAAGCTGTTGGCCAGTTGAATCCTAACCTGATTTTTAGCGCCGGTAGGAAAAACATCAACAATTCGGTCAATCGTTTCGGCGGCGGAATTAGTATGCAGAGTGGCAAAAACCAAGTGGCCGGTTTCGGCTACCGTCAGAGCGGCAGAAATTGTTTCCAGATCGCGCATCTCCCCCACCAAAACCACATCCGGATCTTCTCGCAAAGAAGCTCTTAGCGCTTGAGGCCAGGAAAGAGTATCGCTACCTATTTCTCTTTGAGAAAAAAACGATTTTTGCGGTTGAAAATAATACTCAATCGGATCTTCAACCGTAACAATATGCTCCGTCCGCGTCGCGTTAATTTCCTCAATAATTGCCGCTAAAGTGGTAGATTTACCATGACCGGTAGGGCCGGTTACCAAAACAAATCCTTGTTTCTTTCCCGCTAACGACTTGAGAGAAACAGGCAGGTTTAACCTGTCAATTGTCGGCACTTGAGCAGAAATTAACCGCAAAGAAATCGCCACCGTTCCTTTTTGGAAATAAGTGTTTACCCGAAAACGCGCCCGATCGCCAAAGACATAAGAAAGATCAAACTCTCTTTGTTTATTAAACTCTTCCCAGCGCCTCCCTCCCAAAACCGCTTCTCCCATCTGGCGGGTATCTTGGGCTGATAAAGGAGAAAAACCGGTCAGGAGAGTTAGCTGTCCGTTAATCCGTACCAACGGCTGACTGCCAACCACCAGATGAACATCAGAAACCTTATTGGTAATCGCCAAAGTTAAAATCTGGTTTAACTTTCCTTTTTTGTCTTCCATAGTTTAGCTTTTTTAAATCTTAGCCCTTTGGTCAATACTTAGCTACTCTGAGCACCTCTTCAATCGTGGTAATCCCTTCCGTCGCTTTTAAGTAACCGTCCTCCATCATGGTCGTCATTCCTTCCTCAACCGCCAATTTTTGAATTGTTTCTGCCGGGCTTCTTTCAATAATAAGTTTCATCAATTTATCACTATTAGGCAACACTTCAAAAATACCAATCCTGCCCAAATATCCCGTTCCCTTACATGCGTCATCCTTACCCTTGCCACGATAAAGCAATAGGTTTTCCCTTTTTTCCGGCGATAACAGGGGGCCCAGGACCTTTGTAATATCTTGCTGAACCTTATCGACGGGTTGATACGACTCTTTACAGTCTTCGTGAATACGACGTAAAACCCGCTGAGCGACAATCGCGTTCAAGGAAGAAACCAATAAAAATGGCTCTACTCCCATATCAATCAGGCGAGGAACCGCTCCGGCGGCATCATTGGTATGCAAAGTAGAAAAAACCAAGTGTCCGGTCAGGGCCGCTTCCACCGCCAGTTGAGCCGTCTCTTTATCCCGAATTTCCCCTACCATGATAATGTCAGGGTCCTGGCGCAAAAAAGACCTCAGGGCAGAGGAAAAAGTTAATCCCGCTTGAGGATTGACTTGGACTTGATTGACCCCTTCAATTTTATACTCCACCGGGTCCTCAATCGTCATGGTATTAACCTTCACCGTGTTAACCTGGGACAAAACAGAATAAAGAGTGGTGGTTTTCCCCGAGCCGGTAGGACCGCAAACAACAATCATTCCATGAGGCCTAGAAATCGCTTCTCGCAAATCTCTTAAAGCCTTGCCTCGCAAGCCTAATTCAGTTAAGGTGGGAATTTTTTGACTTTTTTTCAAAAGACGCATGACCACTTTTTCGCCATAAACTGTCGGGGCGGTAGAAACCCGCAAATCTACCTCTTGTTGACCATCCGTAAAAGTAAACCGACCGTCTTGAGGAACTCTTTTTTCATCAATTTTTAAGTCCGCCAAAATCTTGATCCGAGAAACGACCGAGTCGTGAATTCTTTTGGGCAGAACCAGCTCTTCGCGCAAAACTCCATCCACTCGATACCTCACTCTGGTTTCTTTCTCCTGCGGCTCAATATGGACATCCGAAGATCTTGATTTAATGGCAAACTCTAAAATCGTGGAAACCACCTTGGCAATCGGCGC
>CAZHZZ010000022.1:3802-8669 GCA_964537585.1 uncultured Gammaproteobacteria bacterium
GGTACTCCTAAAACCTGCGCCTTGGCTTGTAAAAAAGCTCTTTTGGGAACTTCTTTCATTTGAAGAATTATTTCTTCCTGACTCTTGCCGGTTTGTACCTCCTCCAAGGCTATTTTCTTGGCTGTCTGGGGGCTGATCAGTTTTTTTGCCAACAAAATAGAAGCCATCGATTGTTTCTGGTCGTAGGCAGAAGACTCATTCATTATTAACATCTTAAATTTAATATAGTAGAATGTCAATGAAGTGAATAAAAAAACGCTCGAACCCGACTCATATATTATCCCGGAAAACTATCCTCAAGACATCGAGATGATTTTAAAACAAATATTTACCGAAAAGGCAAGTGCCAACCCCGATCTTTTAACCATTAACCCGGAAAAAACAATCGGCATCGATCAAGTAAGAGAGATAAAAAAATTTCTTCAGATAAAAAACTGGCAGTCAAAATACAAGGCGGTAGTCATTAAGCAGGCAGAACGGCTAACTATTCCCGCCCAAAACGCCCTTCTAAAAACCCTAGAGGAACCCGGTAAAAATAACTTCATTTTTCTGGAAACTAAGGCCCACTGGCTACTTTTACCGACCATCAACTCCCGTTGTCAGATTCTTAAAAATGGTCACTCGGTCGCTAAAGCCTCTCTTGAATTATTAGGCAAGCTTATCGATCTTCCCGTCCAAAAACGCTTAGAACTTCTTTCCCGGTCCCTATCCTCCTTCTCCCCGGAACAAAAATTGATAAAGGCAATGACCCGAGAGGGCCAAGATCTTCTTTTTACCGCCCCTCCGGACAAACTAAAGAGAATCTCTGATAGTCTTTCTGCTTTAATTACTGCCCAAAAAATGATTGATGCTCACCTAAGCCCGGAGCAAGTATTTGATTGGCTGGCTCTAAATATGTAGAATAATTGGTATGTTCAAACCAAAATTTTCCATTACTCCCACCATTCTAACCAATATTAGCGAGGCTGAATCCTCCCGGGCAATTATTAGTACCGCCCCTTTGGTGCCCGCCTTTGAAAAACAGTTTCGCCAAGAAGCAATTATCCGCGCTGTTCACTATGCCACTAAGCTGGAAGGTAATGATCTTTCTTACCAAGAAGTGGCCAAGGTCATTGAAGGAGAAAAAGTGACCGCTCAAGACAGAGATGTCCAGGAAGTAATCAACTACCGCGATGTAATGAATTATCTTGAAGAACTGGTCACTCGTTGGCAAGAAAATCTCCCCTTACCCGGAGAAAAAATATCTCCCCAAAAAAAAATGTCCCAAAGTAAAAAATGGCCATTCTTTTATAGCGAAAATATTTTAAAAAGGATTCACCAGCTAGTAGTAGAAAAAATTATCACCTCCAATCAAGCGGGAAAATGGCGCCAACTTCAAGTAGTTTTGGAAAACACTAAAACCGGGGAAACTGTTTTTAGACCGCCGGCTTCTGTCGAGGTCCCGTTTTTAATCAAAGAATTTTTTGAATGGCTCAATCATCCGGAAAGCCGCCCCCTTCATCCCATTATACGCGCCGCCGTTACCCACTATATGCTCGTTGCTATCCACCCATTTATAGAAGGAAATGGCCGGAGCGCCAGGGCAGTGTCCACTTTGATTCTTATGGTTGAAGGCTACAACATTAAAGGGCTCTTTTCTCTAGAGGAATATTTTGACCGCAATGCAAACGACTATTATACTACCCTGCAAAAAGTTTCCGCTCAGAAAAAAAACTTAATAGAAAAGGATCTGACTGTTTGGATAGAGTTTTTCAGTCGGGCCTTAAGTATCGAACTGGGTCGGATCAGACAAAAAGTAGAAAACCTTTCTTCAGATATCCATCTGAGGCAAAAATTAGGCGGCGAACAAATCCCCCTTACTGAACGGCAGGTTAAACTGATCGAATATATGAGGAAGTTTGGAGGACTGCGGATGGCTGACGCCCAAGAACTTTTCCCCATGATTTCCCAAGATACCATCTGGCGAGATTTAAAAAAGCTGGCTAGCCAAAAGATCGTGGAGAAAAAAGGATCGACCAAAGGAGCATATTATACTTTAAGTCAGTAATAGGGGAGCGGAGATACATTTTTTTAATTTTAGTTATTTTTTTTTATATAAAAACAATTATTTTTTGTGAAGCTAAATACATTTACCCACTACTTGGAAAAGATTGAAAAAACAACTTCGAGAAACAAGATTACCGAAATTTTGGCTGACCTGATCAACCACTCTAATCTAGATGAAATCGACAAAGTCTGTTATCTGTCGTTAGGGAAACTAACCCCAAAATATAGGGAGATTGATTTCAATTTAGCGGAAAAGATGATGCTCCGAATCATTAGTCAAGCCTTCAACCGCTCTGAAGAAGAAATCAAAAAAAAGTTCCAAGCGGCCGGAGACTTGGGGGAGGTAGCCGAAAGTCAGTCAAAGATGAAAAAATTGGGCAAAAGGCAAAATCCTTCTATGACTAATATTCATCAAGCCCTCAAGGAGGTTGCCCTTGAGTCAGGGGAGGGGAGTCAAGAAAGAAAAATTAAGAAAATGGCCGGTTTACTGCAAACTATTCCCCCAAAATCAGTCCGCTATCTGGTCAGAATTCCTATTGGCAAACTGCGATTAGGCTTTTCCCAGGCAACCCTTCTTGACGCTCTTTCTTGGAGTCAAAAAAAAGACAAATCTTTACGACCCAAACTCCAACGTAGCTTTAGCGTATCTGCCGATATCGGCAAAGTAGCCAAAGCCTTTCGTCAAGGCGGGATTAAAGCCTTAAAAAAAGTCCGGGTCCAGCCCGGAATTCCTATTATCCCTGCCTTAACCGAAAGAGAAAAAACCATGGAAAAAATCTTGGAACGAATGAAAGGGGGCGCCCTGGTAGAACCAAAATATGACGGTTTTCGCATCCAAATTCACATTGGTGTCCATCAGCCTAAGGAAAAACAAGTCCAATCAAATCTATTAACAACGAAGACCCCTCGGCTGGTAAAAATATTCAGCCGCAGTCTGGAAGACATTACTCCCATGATGCCGGACATCAGCAAAGCCGCTAGTAAAATCAACGTCAAATCAGCTATTCTTGATGGCGAAGCAATCGGCTACAATCCCAAAACCGACCAACTTTTGACCTTTCAACAAACCACTCAACGAAAAAGGAAATATGATGTTAAGGAAACTGCCCGGAAAATCCCCCTAAAAGCCTTTATTTTTGATATTCTTTACCAAGACGGCCACTCCCTCCTGCAATCACCATTGGCCGAAAGGCGCCAACATTTAGTTTCCGTCCTACCGCCATCTGGCCGACAAAAAATCATCCAGTCAATTAAGCAAAACCCAGTTGAAAACAGTCAACAAATGCACCGGCTTTATAAGGATTATATTGGCAAAGGATTGGAAGGAATCATTATTAAGCAAGCAAAAAGCCCTTATCATGCCGGCCAACGTCATTTTGATTGGATCAAATTTAAAAGAGCTACCCAAGGAAAACTAGCCGACAGTCTCGATTGCTTGGTGATGGGTTATTACTTCGGCCGAGGCAAAAGGAATAAATTTGGTATTGGCGCCTTCCTGGTAGGAGCTTATCATCCACAAAAAGGGCGGTTTTATACAATCGCTAAAATTGGCACCGGCTTAACAGACGACCAGTGGCATAAGCTTTACCGCCAGGCGCAAAAATACAAAACGGCCATCGCCCCCAAAGACTATCAGGTTCCCAATCAACTGTCTCCCAACGTATGGATAACTCCCGGCTTGGTGGTAGAGGTAGCCGCCGACGAGATTACCAGCTCCCCCCTGCACAGCAGTGGCTTTGCTCTACGTTTTCCCCGCCTAACCAGATTTAGAAGCAAAAGCCCCACCCAAATAAGTACCGTCAAAGAAGTAAAACAACTTTATAGTTTCCAAAAAATTTTGCTACCTTAAAACCATGATTGCCCTGCAAATACTCTCTCTTTTGGGCCTGAGTATGATCTTGGCCTTATCCACCGGGGTCATAACCGCCTCCCTTGACAAAGTTATTAAGCTTTGGGGGCTGGATAGCTTTTTCTTGTCTGGCTTAATCGTCGCCCTGGGCACCTCCCTACCTGAGTTGGCAATTTCTGTTGATTCGGCCCTAAAAGGCAACTCTAATTTAGCCCTAGGCAACATCCTGGGCAGTAACATTGCCAACATTTCCATCATTGTCGGCGGGGCGGTTTTGATCGCCGGCAGTCTCTCTATTCCCAAGCGCATCACCACCTCGGAAATTTACTACGCATTTTTAATCTCCGCCGCTCCTTTGATATTTTTAAGCGACGGGCAACTGAGTCGGACTGAAGGGGCCGCCCTGGTTTCTCTCTATATTTTTTGGCAGGTTATTTCTTTTAAAACACTTGCCAACTACAAAAAAGGAGGCATAATCCAAAAAGTTAAAGGAAAGTTTTTTACCAACTTTACTTTGAGGCGCGAACTGGCAAAATTTATCCTTGGTCTAACGACTCTTCTTATCAGCGCGGAAGTAATCATTAAAACAAGCACCACTCTCGCCTATCGTTTTTCCATCCCCGAAATCATTATTGGTATTTTTATCCTCGGAGCCGGCAGTTCTTTGCCGGAACTCACTTTTGGGATTAGTGGTATTAAAAATAAAAAAGAGCAGGTGGTTATGGGAGATATATTGGGGTCTTTGGTAACCAATTCTTCTTTAATCTTGGGCATCACCTGCCTAATTTCCCCCGTTAAGCTTTTTTACCCCAGTCAATACTTAAAGGCCACCTTATATTTCCTGACAATATTTTTAATCTTTTACTTGTTTATCAGAAGTAAAAATCGGCTTGAAAAATGGGAAGGAGCCTTTCTTGTCGCCGCTTATATTGCCCTGATCATCATTGAGATACCATAAAAGAAGGCAACAAA
>CAZHZZ010000023.1:0-8000 GCA_964537585.1 uncultured Gammaproteobacteria bacterium
TTGCTCGGCGTTGGTCGACATATCGGAGCTGGATTTCCGAGTTGTCGCAATATGGAGGCCCGGGCGGGAGTCGAACCCGCGAATAACGGTTTTGCAGACCGCTGCGTTAGCCACTTCGCCACCGAGCCAAACTAAACATTGAAGCGATTGACTAAATTGATTTTATCAGCTATCAGCTTCGTTCTCAACCTGTTTCCCTAAAAATTATCTTGACGTATTTTGAAAAAATGAAGTAGGCAAATGCAAACTGGAGAATTTGGGGATTGAAGATTATGGTTGCCACTTAAGAAATCTGTCCGGACACCTTAAATAACATGGAATCGATGTTTTTTAAATTTAGTTCCACCCACGCCATCATTTAGAGTAAAACTAAAAATTAACTATTAGTTTTTGATAAAGCAAGAATATTTAACTCACTCTTTGGCGGTTATTTTCCGGTCATTGGTGAGGCGATGAAGTATTTATGCCTTTTTGTTAAAGGCAATCACTGCCGCGCTTACCATAATTATGGAGAATCCCACTAAAAATAATGTGTCCCCAAAAATTGAATTTATAGCAAATTTTTCCAGTACGCTTTGAGGAACTTGGTTACCTAAAACAATTTGACGAAATGCGTCTACACCGTACGTTAAGGGATTGATTTTTGCTATTACGCTCATCCATTTTGGTACGGCGGTAAGGGGGAAGAAGGCGCCTGAAAGAAAAAACATAGGGAAAATTAGCATTTGCATGAGTAGGCCGAAATTTTCCGTTGTTTTCATCAGAGAAGAAATCAATAATCCCAATCCCGATAAAGCAAAAGCCAAAAGAATCATCAAGGCAAAAAGAGGAAGAATAATGGCGATACTAATTTTTACGCCAATAAATGGCGCCAAAACAAGTAGAATGAGCGCTTGGATACTGGCTATACTGGTGGCTCCGGCTGTTTTCCCCAAGGCGATAGCAATTCGCGATGTCGGGGTGACCAAAATTTCTTTTAAAAAACCAAATTCTCTATCCCATACTGTAGAAATTGTTGAAAAAATGGCCGTTCCCATAACGCTCATGGCTATAATTCCCGGATACATGAATTGCACAAAGTCTAAGCCAAAGTTTCCGGTTGCAAGCGTTTTTTGGAAACCAACACCAAAAATAACTAAAAACATTATTGGCTGAAGTAATGTAGAAATAATGCGTGTTTTCGCTCGTAGATAGCGAATAATTTCTCTTTGCCAAATTGTGTATATTGTTTGAGTAAATTGCATGATTATATCAATGGCGTCCTCCTCTCATGCGCATTTGCTGGCGCATTTTATCTCTACTCGATGCCTCTTCTGCGCGGATCGCTCGTCCCGTTAGATGAAGAAATACATCATCAAGCGTGGGTTTGCGAAGTTCCAGGCTATCAATAGGCGAGACGATTTGTTTTATGAGCTTGGGAAGAAATGATTCCCCGTTGTTTACTTCTACATAAAGCGATTTATTTTCCTTGCGAACCTTTATGCCATCGATGGTTTGCAACTCTTTTTCTACCGATTCTAAACTATGGCTTTTAATGGTGATAATGTCTCTCTTGACTGATTTTTTTAGATTATCCGGCGTATCAAGGGTGACAATTTTCCCCCGGTCAATGATGGCGATTCGATCACAATACTCCGCCTCATTCATATAATGAGTAGTCATAAAAATCGTCATCTTTTTTTCCTGTTTCAATTTTAATATATATTTCCAGAGGTGAGATCTTGTTTGTGGATCAAGGCCGATTGTCGGCTCATCCAGAAAAAGAACCTGAGGATAATGGATAAGGCCGCGGGCAATTTCCAGTCGCCGCTTCATACCCCCGGAAAAATTATGAACCAGCTCATTTTTTTTCTCCCATAAATCTACCAGTTTTAAAACTTCCTTTTTCCGTTTTTGAAAATTATCGCTAGATATGCCATATAATCGTGCATGAAAACGCAAATTTTCTTCTGCGGTTAGCTGGTCATCTAATGACGGGTCTTGAAAAACGAGGCCGATTGATCTTCGCACTCGGTTTCGCTCTGAACTAATATTAAAGCTATTAATAAATGCTTGGCCACCTGACGGTTGAAGAATAGTTGAGAGCATATTTATTGTCGTTGATTTTCCGGCGCCGTTCGGACCTAGAAAGCCGAATATTTCCCCCCTTTTTACTTTAAAGCTTATATTGTCAACGGCGGGAACACTGTTGAATTTTTTGGTTAAATTTTTTACTACGATGATATCCATATAAGAGTTTAAGCCGTTCGTGCCACTTTAAGAGTTTTTGCCCACCAGAGAAGGTCGTTAAAAAATTTTTCCACCGGGTCTCCCATATGGCCTTTGTGAATCGGCTCAAACATTTTGCTACCCTGAGGACCTTTTCCCATCATGGCAGAAAAGAATATATTATTAGGAATATGGATAGCATTTCTGATCGGCGCCATTTGAAGCTCAATGGCAACTTGGCGAAGTTGTTCAACCGAACGAGCACCCATCGCGCCACCATAGCTTAAGAAGCCTATCGGCTTTCTGTTCCATTCGGGATAAATTACATCCATGGCATTCTTAAGGACGGCAGTATAACCGTGATTATATTCAGGGGCAACCACAATAAAGGCATCACCCTCGTTTATTTTTTCTGACCATTTCTGAACAACCTCATTTTTATATTTACCCTGTGCCATTAACGGTGATGTAGGGCTGTTAAAGAATGGCATCTTGTAGTCACGCAAATCGAGAAGCTCTGCTTCAACGCCGGCTAATTTCTTAGCCTCTTCAAAAATCCATTGGCCCGGTTTTTCGCTAAAACGACCTTGTCGCGTGCTACCAAGGACAATTTTTATTTTTATTGATGTATTCATGATAATTTATTTACTATTTTTAATAACTTCTCGTATCGTATCTAACCGACCGGCAAGATGCGAAGCGAATTGTTCGACTTTTGACAATTTAGAGAAGGCAAGCATATCGCATCCCATACCAAACACAAGGAGTTTGTCTCCTTTCTTAATTCCCATCGACTTTCGCGCTTGTGCAGGAATGACCACTTGACCTTTTTCACCAAGAGTACTTGTCCCGTAAAACTGTTCTCTGTTTTTATTCTTTTTTGTCATAACCCTAATATCGATTACATTAACTTAATCATACAAGTAGGAAAAGTATGATTTATTAATCCATTATATATCGACACATTTTCAATGTCAACTCCCGGCCACTAAAAAAAATCATGGTGTTAGGGAAAAAAGGTTGGTCAATTTTCAAAACGTCAGATTTTGGTGCGCCCGCCTGGAATCGAACCAGGGACTTCTACTTTATAAGAGTAGCGCTCTTACCGCTGAGCTACGGGCGCTTATCCTTGATTGTTTAAATTATCAGCCTGATGCCTTGTAAACAACATTATTATAGCAAAAATATTTTTAAGTTTAGATGCAAACGGTTGTCTGGTGAGGTAAAATAAAGCTGATGAGTGATTTTGAAAAACAAGTTTTGGCCAATAAAAGAAAGATTGTTTGGCGGGAGATAAAAAAATACCTGGATGACAGTATTGTTTTTTCCGGCCAGCGACAGATACCTAAAAGATATTCTTCTTTGCTTAAATTTCACCAACGCTTGATTAACGAATATCCTAAGCGCTTTGGTAAATATGTGCGGCCGACGATAATTCTTTTGATTTGTGAAGCAATGGGAGGAAAAACGGATAACGCCCTTAAAACGGCGGCGGCGATGCAGTTGTCGGAAGAATGGCTTTTAATTCATGATGATTTTGAAGATGACTCCCTCTACCGTCGTGGCCAGCCCGCTTTGCAGCGAATATATGGTCCGGAGCTGGCGGTGAATGCCGGTGATACTCTCCACCTGATTCAAAACCAGCTCTTACTGGATAATTTTATAAATTTACCATCGAAGCTGGCCCGAAAAGTAGCCGATGAATTTACCAGGATGCTTTTACGCACGGCCATTGGCCAGACAGTGGAGATCAAGTGGACTCAGGAAACAAATACAAGCTTAAAGGAAGAGGATTATCTTTTTATTATTGATGGCAAGACGGTTGATTATTCTGTGGCAGGACCAATGCGTTTGGGAGCGATTCTTGCTGGGGCCAGCGATGTCCAGCTGGAAGAACTTTATGCTTTTGGCCGTCCTTTGGGTCGTTGTTACCAAATAAGGGATGATTATTTAGATCTCGTGAGTGATTTTGACGGTCTCAAACAGAAAGGGAACGATGTTTATGAAGGCAAGATAACGGTATTTTTGATCCACTTATTGCAAAATATTAAGAGCGGAGATCGGGCCAAGCTGTTGTCTATTTTAGCCAAAAGTCGGGCGGAAAAAACTTCTCCAGAGGTTGAGTGGGTGATTTTAATGATGGAGAAGCACGGTAGCTTGCAATATGGAAAAAGTTTGGCAGAGGGGTTTGCCAAGGAGGCGAAAGAGAGAATGAGTAAGCTGAGTTTTTTAAAGTATCGGCCGGCTAAAAATCAACTTCATGATCTGATTGATTTCGTTATTGAAAGAACCCATTAGCCCTTAAGCCTCATTGTGTTAAAATAATTTTAAAAAAAATGGATAAACGCTATCAGCCCTCGCAAACGGAAACTAAGATTTATCAGTTTTGGGAAAAAGGTGGCTGGTTTACTCCTAAAATTGACAAGAAAAAGAAGCCGTTTTGCATTGTTATGCCACCGCCTAATGCCAACGGTCATCTGCATATTGGCCATGCCTTATTTATTACTCTTCAAGATTTGATGAGCCGTTACCGGCGAATGAAGGGAAGATCGGTTTTATGGTTGCCGGGGGCGGATCATGCCGGTATCTTGACTCAGGTGGTTTTTGAGCGAGAATTGGCTAAAAAAGGCAAGACTCGCTATGATTTGGGCCGCGAAAGCTTTTATAAGGCGTGCTTTGCTTTTTCCCAAAAAAATAAAAAGACGATGTACAATCAGCTCCGCGCTTTGGGCTCGTCTTGCGACTGGACCCGAGAGCAGTTTACCTTAGATAAAAAAGTAACCAAAGTTGTTTATGAAACATTTTTTCAACTCTATAAGGATGGTCTGGTTTATCGGGCCCAGCGCTTGATTTCTTGGTGTCCTCGTTGCGCTACCGCTCTTTCTGACTTGGAGGTGGATCATAAGGAAAAGGACTCTAGGCTTTGGCACATTAAGTATCCGCTAAAAGGTGGCGGGGCGGTGATAGTCGCCACTACTCGTCCGGAAACAATGCTTGGGGATACGGCGGTGGCAGTTAATCCGCGAGATAAACGATACAAAGACATTGTTGGCAAGGTAGCAATTTTACCCTTGGTAAAGCGGGCTATTCCTGTTATTGCCGACAAGATGGTTGATCAAGCGTTTGGTAGCGGAGCGGTCAAAATTACGCCCGCTCATGATCATGATGATTTTGCCGTTGGCCAGCGCCATAAGCTGGAATTAATTCCCGTAATTGGCTTTGACGGTCGAATAACTCAAGAGGTCGGGAAGAATTTCGCCGGACTAACAAGAGTAGAAGCAAGGAAAGAAGTGCTATCAAGACTGAAAGAGCAGGGCTTACTGGTTAAAGAAGAGAAGCATGCCAATCGAGTAGGTAGTTGTGAGCGCTGTGGCTCAACCATAGAGATTTTGCCCTCTCAACAATGGTTTATAAAAATGAAATCTTTGGCTAAAGGGGCAATTCAGGCGGTGAAAAAGGGAGAAACAAAAATAATTCCCCGTTATTTTAAAAAAACCTACTTTCATCGTTTAGATAATATTCAGGACTGGTGCATTTCCCGTCAGCTGTGGTGGGGGCATCAACTGCCAATCTGGTATTGCGGCACTAAAGGGTTCTCGTCCTTGCAGTTGATGATGAATCCTGGCCTTAAGAACAGCAAAGACAAAGAGGAGGGATGTGGAAAGATTTTTGTTGGTCACCAGCCTCCCCAAAAATGTTCTTGCGGCGAAAAAAAGTTCATCCGTGATCCGGACACTTTTGATACTTGGTTTTCTTCCGCCCAATGGCCCTATTCCACCTTAGGCTATCCAGACGATCCCGATTACCGGCGATTTTACCCTACGTCGGTGATGGAAACGGGTTATGAAATCCTTCTTATTTGGGTGACCAGAATGATGATGATGGGAATTTATCGCACCGGCAAAGTGCCCTTCAAGGATGTTTATTTGCACGGAATGGTTAGAGATGTATTTGGTAAGGTGATGAGTAAATCTCGTCCCGAAACCTCTGTTGATCCGACAGAGACGATTACAAAGTATGGTACCGATGCCTTAAGGATGGCCCTGGTTTATGGAACTAGCGCCGGCAAGGACCTTGTGGTGGAAGAAAAAAAGGTGGAGTCGATGCGCAATTTTACCAATAAAATTTGGAATGCCGCCCGGTTTGTTTATTTGATTGCTGAAAACGAAAACTGGCAGGTGGACTTAAGTGCTAGGAGAGAAGGTAAAGATGATAAGGAAATAAAAAGGCAGTTTAACGAGCTTACCGAAACGGTAACTAATGATTTAGAAAAATATCGCTTTGGTCAAGGGCTGGAAAAGATTTATCAGTTTTTTTGGCATCAATTTTGTGATGTTTATTTGGAACAAGTCAAAGATCGACGCAGTGAGGCCTTGCCGACTCTGATGGAGGTTTTAACATCCAGCCTAAAGCTTTTGCACCCATTTGCTCCTTTTGTGACAGAAACGGTATATCAGAGTTTTAAAAAACGATTTGACTCTAAAAAGGGATTATTTGCCTCTCCTTCTTTAATGATTGCCCCATGGCCAAGCGGTTTTTAAGACCACTATTGGTTTTGATTTCCTTAACAATTGTTTTGGGAATTAATTTTTGGTGGCTGGCTAAAAAAAATTTTATTTATCATTTACCGAGCCAGACCCCAAAGGCGCGTTTTTGTCGTTGTTTGAGAAATGAAGATGATTGCCAGGGGCAGGACAACCGGCATTTTTCCCAGGAGGTGGACCGGTGGGAGAGACTGGTTAAAAATGATCCTGCTTATCCGGACGGTTGGGCAAAGTTAGCGGTTGCTTGGTTTTATAAAGGACGATATGATTTGGCGGTAATGACAGTTGAGCGGGCGGTTGATCTGGCTCCTTTTAGAGGAGATTTAAAAAAGCTTGAAAAGCGGATTAAGAGTGTTTGTGCATAGTGTAAAAACTTAATTTGTTGTCTTGATATTTGGTTTTACCCGGGAGACCTGTTTATTTACTTTCTTTGCTTGTGTCGGTTTTTGACGATGGTGTTTCTTTTTCTCCTTGTTTTCCATCAACTTTATCTTCCGGGGCTTTGTTTTCCTCTTCGCCCTTGACTCCTTCTTTTTCCTCAGCTGTTTCTTCTGGTGCTTCAACAACCTCTTCTTTGGCCGGTGCTTCAATCTTAACAATTATTTGACTAGGATCAAGCTTGACTTCAACCTTTTTGCTGTTTACCTCCAGATCGGCAACGGTAATGGCGTCATCAACTTTTTTCAGGACAGAAAGATCAATAACGAATTTTTCCGGAAGATCAGTTGGTAAAGCTTCAACTTCAATGTCGTCTCTGGTTCGGACTAAAATCCCCTCGTTCTTTTTTGCGGCGGGTGATTCACCCTCAAACTCAATCGGGATATTAGCGGTAACCTTTTCCTTTAGGTTAACTTGGTAGAAGTCAAGATGAATGATCTCGTCGCTAATTGGGTTGATTTGGGGATTTTTCATCAGTACAACTCGGGGAGACTTTTCGTTTTTGAGGACTAGATCTACCAAGCCGGTCTCTCCTCGATCGCTAAAAACTTGTTTCATCTCTTTAAGGTCGACTTGGACAGCGAGGGAGGCAATACCTTTTCCATACACATTGGCCGGTAAAATCCCTTTCCGGCGCAATTGCTTTACCTTTTTACCGGTAGTTTTTCGTTTTTCTGCTTTTAGTTGCGGTTTTTTTACGGTATTTTTACTGCTCATTATGGTTTAGTATTGTACTAGAGAGAGGGAGATAAAGCAATAGTTGTAAATCAATAGCAACGGACCGGTTGTTATTTTATTGTCTGTTTTTTT
>CAZHZZ010000024.1:0-7934 GCA_964537585.1 uncultured Gammaproteobacteria bacterium
ATAACAAAAAATTGTCCCGGAGAAACAACTTTGCTTGGACTTTTCTGCCATTGATTGTCCTTAAGGATTAAAATCTCCTGGTCGGTGTCTACCTTTAGAGTGGACTTTAAGCTCAAAGAGAAAACAGAAAACGGTCCTCGGTAGCTTTCCGCCTTTATCGGTTGAGGAGAACCCGGAGAACGGTTGACCAAAATATAACCGCTTCCCGTATTCCTTATCTTAACCTCTTTGCCACCACTCTCTTTAAAAAGGGTAGCTAGATCAACGCTTTTTTCTGGATAGATAATCAAAAAGGGAGACTCTATTTGAGCGACTTTATCTTCTTTATCTTTCAGGTGCAACAAAAGTTTTCCGGAATCTACGTTTGTGTCATATCGGTAGCGACACTTTCCCGTTGTACAGCTGGCAGTTCCCAAAAGAATTGTTTTCTCGACTGTAGTTTTGCCTTCCAGGTCAATTGAATCATACTGACCCTTTTCAAATTCACGACCTTTTTCGTCTTTGGCGTTATAGAGAAAATCATATTCTACCTGGGCAATAAAATTAGGGAGATTACTCATCGCTAAGGTCACTTTGTGATTATTCTCTTTTAGGCCCATTTTAACGACCGGCAGTTGAGATTCTTCTATCTTTAATTTGGCCAAGACTTTTTTTGTCGAGGGATTAATTTTAATTGCACTATCGTGGCGGTGGAAAGGGTCAAAAAATAACCAAACCAAAAACCCGGAAACAAAAATAATAGCGGTAATGGTGGCAATAATAATGGCGGTATTTTTCTTTTTCATTTTGGAGATTTTAGTTTGTTAGTTGTAGGCTTTTAATTTTTTTTTCTGTTAAATACGAAATATGGCGTTTTGACAATTCCAGAGCAAGAGGCAGATCTCTTTTTTGCATTGCTATTTGGGCTTCTTTGGAAATGCCAAAACCGACCAGTCCAGGCAATTCTATACTAAATTTTATCACCTTGTCAAGAGAGCCGATTTTGCTCACTTGGCGGATTGTTTGGGAAAATAATTGAAAAACTCTTGCTTCCGGTTCACCTTCGGGCAAAATGGCGCTGGCAATTTCTCCCAGATAAAATATTGCCGCCATTATTTTTAAGTTATTTCTTGCTCCCAATGGCTGGAACAGAAGCTTAACATCTCCCAAAACGGACAAGCTGTCTTTGCGGGAGGAAAAAGTAATCCCTTTGATTAGGTTGCCGGTTTCCAAAATACCTAGGCGTTTGCTTTTGATACTGCGGACACTTTTGGCAAGAACCAGAATTTTGCCTTTTTCTTGAGTGAAAACAGTAACCAGCTTATCTTTCTCTCTCCACTCTCTCGTTCCTAAAACAAAACCTTGGAATTTAAAAGAAAACACGGCATAAATTAAAAGAGTAAAGAATAACGCGATATCATTGTTTCAGTTGGGATTATATTGTAGTTCAGGGATTTTTCAAATCTTTAGTAACCATTAAGTTGACCAGCTCTTTAAAACTAACACTAGGCTTCCAGCCCAGTTTCCGATGAGCCTTGCGGGCATCGGCGCATAAAAAAGCCACTTCTGCCGGTCGATAGAACTTTGGATTAACCTCGACTACTGTTTCGCCATTATCAACCCTGATACCCTTTTCATTTTCATTTTTACCTTTCCACTTGAGCTTAACATCAATGGCTAAAAATGACGCCTCCACGAATTCTCTAACTGAATGACTTTCTCCCGTACCGATGACAAAATCTTCCGGCTGTTTTTGCTGGAGTATCAGCCACATTGCTCTTACATAGTCAACGGCGTATCCCCAGTCTCGGCAAGAATTTAGATTCCCCAGCTGGAGAGGGGCGTTAGTCAGACCCAGCTTATATCTGGCGACATAGTTGGTAATTTTTCGGGTCACAAAGTTTTTGCCACGTCTTGGTCCTTCGTGGTTAAACAATATTCCCGAGGCAGCAAAAAGTCCATATGATTCGCGATAGTTTACTACCAGCCAGTGAGCCGCCAGTTTAGCGACTGCATAAGGGCTTCTTGGATAAAATCGGCTCTTTTCGTTTTGTTTCTTGTTTTCCACTTTGCCAAACATTTCGCTGGTGGAGGCTTGATAAAATTTGGTGTCCGGCTTGATTAGGTAGATGGCTTTAAGGCAGTTTAGAACTCCAAAATAGTTAATTTTGGCGGTAAGTTCTGGCTGTTGCCAGGAAACAGCCACGTGTGATTGCGCCGCCAGGTTATAAAACTCATCCGGCTGATACTCTTTAATCGCTTGTTCAAGAGAATATGAATCCAGCAAATCTCCGGAAATGCGAATAACCTTATCTTCCAGATGATTCCGAACTCGATTGGGAGGCTCGGTGCTGATTCGCCTGGCAAGACCAATCACTTTGTAGTTTTTTGACAACAAAAAGTCGACCAGATGAGAACCGTCTTGACCGGTGATACCGGTAATAATAGCCGTTTTTGTCATTTGTTCAAGAATTACAAACTAATCAACGTCTTTGTATCTTTGTCTACGCTTAGCTGCTCTGTCGAGTTGCCATCAACAATAATCTTGTGCTCGACCATCTTTTTTCCCGGTTGTTTTTGGATCAAGAGGGGAAAACTTTTATCACTAAAAGGAAGTTCATAGCTAACGCTGACAGACAGCTTTGACTTTGGATACAAGGGGTTGCTGTCGCCAAAGAAACCCTCAAAAACGGTTTTGCCTAGCTCATCATAGGTTAGGGGATTTATTTCCGACCCCGTCATTTTGACCAGTTTGCTTCCCTTAGGCACATAAAACCGGAACCAATCGCGATAAAGCCCATTTAAACAAAGCTCGCCTGCCTCTAGGTTGCAGTTAGAAGCAGGGGCGGGGTTGTCGTATTCCACCGTGACGGTTTTGATAATTTTTCCATTTTTTCTTTGATACTCTTGTTTAACCTTTTGGCGGATGAAAAGGTTTGACTTGGCCCCGCCAAAATTACTATCGTTTATATGCAGATAATCTTTTGGAGCATCAACAATCCGGCCACCAAAGCCAAGGGCGTCAATACCTGTGGACAAATCGTTATCCATAAAATAGATCAAGGCATGCTTGGTTTCTAGATCTTTCCAGGCCGTTTGGGCTAAGGGAGCGATCTTTTCTTTTGGCGCCCCCAAAGCGTTGGCGAAAATAGAATGCATTAGGGGGGCCAAGAAACCCTTTCTATTTTTAATGACTCCGGATCTGGGCTTGTCGGCAAGAAGCTCTAACTGATAAACCACTTGGGGACAGCCAAAACAGCGATTATCTGTCTTGGGCAGAAAGTTACCCCAGCCGGGGACACCAATTCCTCCCATTACATCAAGGATATCGACTAAAACCTGAGTATCGACAGCAAACACACCATCAATCTGGTCGGTTTTTCTTATAGTTTGGTAATTTTTCATGAATGTTTTTATTGATTCGGTAAAATCAGGAGATAAGTTCATGTCCCGGAGGTGCCAGGCAGTCACTTTTTTAAGATGGGCTTTTATTGGTCGTGGAGCGGGAAGCCGATTGCCAAACTGTCTGTCCAAATTGTAAATATCTTCAGAAACCAAGGGGCTAACCTTGCCTTTATCCACCTTTAAGATGCCGTAAGCGGTCCAAAATCCTCCGGTGGGGCGTAGTTCTCCGTCATTTTGAAATAGGAAAAGATAGTGTCTGGGGGTATCTTTACCCAATAGCCAATCTGCCTTACTAACCAAGGGTCTGCCTTGGGAAAGAAGACGGCTGAGCTCGGAGGTTAGGTTTTGTGCTTGAATAATTTGTTTTCTAAGGGCTATCCCCCTAAATGTTTCCGGATAACGGTTGGGGTTTATTTGGGCTATTTCTGACTGGACAACCTCTACATTTTTTTCTACCTGATCCAAATGGGAGTTTACCTCAGAAATTGTTTCTACCAGAAAGCTGATTCTGTCCTCCGTGGTTTTATCGGGACCCTTTGTTTGCGCATCAAGACCTAAAAAATCTTGATAAGGCTCAACCGCCTTAATCATGACGGTTACCGCCGTAATCGCTTTGTCTCCGGCGGTTAACAGGTGGGCTCCGTCGCTATAGTAACCTTTGGCGACAGGAATTACTCCCAACCAGCTTAACTTATTATATGATGCGGTTGTTGTTTCTAATTGATCTTGAGATGTTTTTAATTCCACCTTTACCTTAGCAAAATCTTTTTGTTTGAGAACCGCTTTTATTTTCTTCCCCTGCCCCACTAACTCCTGGGATTGCCGGTAAAAGGCCAGCAAGGGTAAAACTAAGAAAAAAACCAACAAGGTTATCAGGGCGGCTATGGCACTAAGGCTAATTAAAAATTTTTTGTTTTTAAAAATATTACCCCTCAATTTAAAGCTTGGTAACGGAAATTTAAACCGTTTAATTTTCATTTTTTATACTGCTCCCCTACCGCTAATCATCGCCCAAGGCGTTTTTGCCAAAATTTTAATATCTAACCATAAAGATCCTTTTTTAGCATAAAAAGCATCCATTTCAATTCTTTTATCAAAGTTGATCTGACTGCGTCCGGAAGTTTGCCAAAGACCGGTTATACCCGGTTTTATTTTCAAAACCTCGGCAACATGTTTTTTAGTGCCCGGGTGTTTTTTTTGCTGTTCTTCCAACTCATCAGCATAATATGCTCGAGGGCCAATAAGGCTCATTTCTCCTTTAAAAATATTGATTATCTGAGGTATTTCGTCGATAGAATATTTTCTGATAAACTTCCCCACCCCGGTTACTCGAGGATCTTCGAGTAATTTGTAGCTGTTTTTTTTGTATTCTTCGTAAAGTTTTTTAAATTTTGGATCGGTTCTGATTAATTGGTGGGCGTTGGGAATCATTGATCTGAATTTATAAATATTAAAAAGGTGACCGTTTTTACCGACCCGGGGAGGAGTGTCGGCAAAAATAGGACCCGATGATTCCATTTTAATCAAAATGGCGGTTATTATGCAAATGGGAAAGAAAACAATTAGTAGAGTGATTGCCACGCTGATGTCTATTATTTTTTTTATGGCAAAATATAGTTGATTGTCCATGTTTTGTTGCTCAGCGGTTAATTATAACCACAAAATAGTCTCTTATAGCAAGTAGCGAGTGCGGTTTTTTTTATATTTTTTCCATCTTGTTTCAACTTCTGCCTTAAATTGGAGAATAAATTTGCCGGAGCGGAAATTAGCGGCATTTTTAACGCAGGCGCGGGGAGAATACTGTTTTGGGTCGAAGTTAACCAGGACTTTTGTTAAGGACTTTTCTGTTTGTTGTTCGAATATCTCTCCGGTTTTCCCTTTGACAATTGTTTCTCTCGCCCCGCTTAAGCCGAAGGTTATTACCGGACGACCGCAGGCTTGAGCTTCAATCGCCGTCAGGCCGAAGTCTTCTTCTTGGGCCATAATCAACGCCTGGCAATGCCGGTATTCTTTGATTAATTTTTTTTCGCTTACTTTACCTAAGAACTGAATGTTGTTTTTGGCAATTGTTTTTAAATATGTCTCTTGCCTCCCTTGACCAATTATTTTTAACGGCCAGCCCAGTTGATTAAAAACTTTGATCACTAAAGCGATCTTTTTATAACCCACCAAGCGAGAAACAATCAGATAGTATTTTTTTTGATCAGAAATATGTTTGCGGGTAGGCCTGAATGTATGTAAATCTATTCCCGGGTAAATTACCTTTGATTTTCGCTGATAAAATTTTTTTATTCTTTTTTGCACCTTTTTAGAGATGGCAATAATTGTATCGGGACGGGTCGAAGCCAGCTTGTCCTGTTTCCTTAGTGGCGAAAGGATTGGGTAAAGTTGGGAGTGAGGCAAAAACCGTTTTTCCCATAAGTATCGTGGTGGCGTCAAGCAGTAGTTAAGGTGAAATGTTTTTGGTTTGCTGATTATCGCCTTGGCGGGGCCGGAGCTAACACTGATGACTAAATCATAGGTGTCAAAGTTAAATTGTTCGAAGGCAAATTGTAAAAATGGATAATAAATAAATGGTTGTTTTTTGGCAAATGGCAGATTTTGGATAAAGCTTGTTTTTACTTTGGAGAATTTGGGCAATGTTTTGGTGGGGTTGTAAACGGCGGAAAACAGTTTTGCTCGAGGGTAAATTTGCCGGATCATTTCAATTACCCGCTCTGCCCCGCCAAAAGTATTGAGCCAGTCATAGACAATGGCTATTTTTTTATCTTTAAGCATTTTTGTATATTTTTAAAGTTTCCCGAGCATTTTTTTGCCAATTGAACTGTTTTTGACGCCGTTGCCCTTTGTCAATCAATATTTTTTTCTTTGCGGGATTGTTGATTAATAATTTAATTTTGTCGGCAATTTGTTTTGGCTGGTGGGGGTTAAAATATTCTGCCGCTTGGCCATAAATTTCCGGCAAACAAGAAGAGTTGGAGGCGATTACCGGGCAGTCGCAAGCCATCGCCTCTAGGCCCGGCAAGCCAAAGCCTTCCAAAAAACTGGGGAAAACCAAAGCCAAAGCATTGCTATAAAGGATTGAGAGTTTTTTATTACTAATTTTATGCAAAACTTTAACCCTTTTTTCCAGTCCTAGCCTATTTATTTTTTTCTGTGTTCTTTTTAAAAAAACATCACGGCCGGAAACAATGACTAGGGTTATCCCTTTGCCGGTTTGATCGAGTATTTTTACCCCCCCCAGGAGAGCGTCGATGTTTTTATGAGGATAAAGACTGCCTACGTAAAGGAGAAATGATTGGGGAAGAGAATACTCTTGAGAAATTTTTTTAAAAAGACTTCTATCTTTGATTTTTTTGATTGCCCGGTCAACTCCTTCATAGATGACAGAGGTTTTATCTTTGGCCTGAGGATACTTTTTTGCAAGTTGGTTTTTGGTCCATTGGCTGGGAGTAATGATGTGCTTGGCTTTTTTGACGGAAAAACCAAAAGTAATTCGGTAGGCAAGATATTTAAAATAGTATGTTGCCGGCGAGCGGGTGGTCGTTTGCCTACCCCTTGACTGGTGCTTGATAAGATCGTGAATAGTGACTACCATTGGTCCGGAATAAAGAAGGGGGACATTGAAGTGGGGAACATGGAGAAGATCTAGTTTGGCTTGATGAAAAATAAAAGGATTGATGATTTGCTCGGCGAGCGAATAAGGCCTGGTCGTCAGCTTAATGAATTTAAAATTTGCAAAATTAGCAATATCCTTATTAATCCGTTTCCCGCCAAAGATAATGTACTGATTTTTTTTGTCAATTTTGCCTAAATTAAAGATCAAATTTTGCGTATAACGGCCGATACCAATATTTGAACCATAGAAACGAGCGTCAATGCCTATCCTCATAGGAAGCGGTGTTTAATAATCCTTATCTGCCCTTTAATCTTTATTGTCAAAAGGACGATGGCCGTTAGCCAGTGGGGATACTTTTTTGCATAAAACTTGCGGTAAAAAATTTCCATCGCCTTTACAGAAGCCCGGGCCACCTTTATTCGAGTTTGACGAGATGGCCTGGCGACGCCTTTAATCTTTCCTTTTACTCCTGAGGAGCCCCCTTTCAAGTGAATTGCTTGGGCCTCGGGATAATAGATAATTTTGTAGCCGGCCTGATTAATTCTATAACATAGGTCGATATCTTCTCCGTAAAAGAAGTAAGCCTCATCCCAACCGCCAATTTGATGAAATAGTTTGGTGGGCATCATGAGAAATGATCCGGCGGCGACAGGAATGGAGTGAATTTTCCGGTATCCCCGGTGTTTTAAATGATATTGGTTAAAAAAAGGCAGCTTAGGGAATAGCTTGGATAAGCCGGTAAAGTGGATTAATGAGGCAAGAGGGGTGGGATAACCGCGGTGATTATCCGGATCAATCCGACCGTCAGAGAGGCGAAGCTTGATGGTCACCGCCCCTACTTGCGGATGGGTCTTGAGATATTGCAGGGGTTTGCTAAAACTAAAACGATTTAAAATCGTATCGGAGTTCAGAAAAAGAATGTATCTGCCCT
>CAZHZZ010000025.1:0-4479 GCA_964537585.1 uncultured Gammaproteobacteria bacterium
TTCTAAATTCCCCTCCTCAGTTTCAATTAATTCTCCACTTTCTTATGATCCTGTATAATTTAAGTAAAATGACTAAGCGCAATTTTCATCTCCTTCTCCTCTCTATTTCTTTTCTCTTTTTCTCCTCCGGGCATCCCCTTTTTGCCCAAAATAATTCTCAAAAAATAATTATCAACCAAGATTCATCGGCCCAAATTCAAGCCGGCCCTAAGGTAACCGCCCGGGTCGGTGGCTATCTTTACAACATTGAAGGGCTGACCTCACCTCAAGCCAAAGTAGACCTAAAATCAACCCAAGGCAACTTATATCTTACTACTTATGCCAATCAGGAGGGGAAATTTCATTTCCAAAACGTCTTGGTTGGCCCTCAGCCGGGTCAGTTTTGCTTTTTTGCCACCGATATTGACCAGAACCCCTCCCCGCCCCTCTGTATTGACCCTCCCGCTCCCGCTCCCGTCAACTTTTTAACCGGCATTATTCTGCCCCCATCTCTAACTATTGACAAAGGCGTCTTTCGCCAAGGGGATCGGGTCAATGCTTATGGGTTGGGCCTGCCTAACGCCAAACTAGAGGTGTTTCTTTTTGAAAAAAACCGCCCCCCAATTTTTGACCTCCTTGACCTGGTCAAGCCCTCCTTCGTGACCCTCAAAAATAATCTTCTTCAACCGGCTTGGGCCAAAAACATTGTCGGAAAAGCCAAAGCTCTTCCGGGCCAAGCTAGTCCGGTGCCAAAAATAGCCATCCGCACTGACAAGCAAGGTCGGTTTAGCCTCAACCTGCCCTCAGCTCAATCCGGTCGCTGGCGAATTTTTGCCGGCGCTTTTTGGCAAAAGCACTCCGCCCCCCCCAGCCACACCCTGGAATTTGCTTCTCTGCCTTGGTGGCAGTGGATGATTTTGCGCTGGTGGCTGGCCATAAAAGCGGGCCTTAAGACCTCCCTTGTCTTCCTTTTTTCCTGGCCGGTTTTAATTTTTATGCAAATCTTGTTGATTGGAGTCATCGGGCTAAAAATAAAAAAGAAAGAAAGAAAGAAGCTAGGAGGTTAAAAATGTCTTTTAAAAAAGAAAAAGTCCTGCAGTTCTTTTTTCAAAACCGAGACAAGGTAATGCTAATTTTGGGAATCACGGCTTTATTAATAGGGGTAATCAAAGCTCTTACCCCCTCCCTAAACACTCACCCCCAAGCGGAAATAATTCCTTTTTCGTCCCCCTCGTCAAACAAAGAGTCAGGGCACCAGTCAATAGTCATCGATCTGTCAGGGGCAGTCATCAAGCCCGGAGTTTACTCTCTGCCGCCCGGATCCCGCCTCAAAGATGCTTTAGTAGCCGGCGGGGGGCTAACCAAAGCCGCCGACCGAGACTGGATCGCCAAAAACATCAACCTGGCTCAACCTTTGACAGACGGTAAGAAAATTTATATTCCCAAAATTGAAGATTCTCCCTCGCAATCTTCGGTTCTATCTGCCCACAATCGCCAATCTGCCAAAATCAATCTTAACCTGGCCACTAGCCAAGAACTGGAAACTTTACCCGGAATCGGCCCGGCCACGGCGGCGCGGATTATCGAATATCGCCAAAACTCGGGTGGATTTAAGTCAATCGAAGAAATCCAATCTGTTACCGGCATCGGCGCAAAAATGTTTGCCAAAATCAAAGATCAGATCACCATATATTAATATTGCCTTGCCTATACCACCGGGGAGGTGGATCCCTATTGACACCTCGGGAAAAATCGTTAATTTTTCTTCTGCCTGATTTTTTTCGGCAATCTGATTATTGTTTTAATGGCGGAATTAGGAACGATGTAGGTTTTCCCCTCTTCATCCTTAAGCATTGTTGTTCGCAGACTAATTCTTTTGACCACCCCGGTGTATTTATCAATCTGCACCCGGTCGCCGATATTAAAATGCCCTTCCAAAAGAATAAAAAAACCGCCGATCAAGTCGGCAACCAATGTTTTGGCGCCAAACCCCACCGCCAGCCCGGCAATCCCCGCTCCGGCAATCAAGGGAGCAATGTTGATCCCCAGCTCAGAAAGGAGCAAAAGAATCACCACAAAATTAATCACCAGCCGACTGCTGGTTACCACCAAACCATTGATGGTTTTTAATCTTTTTTGCTGTTTTTTTTGCGAGAGAGAACCCTGAAGAGATATTATTTTCCTAATCTGGCGGGAAAGAATTTTCATGCTTTTGCCGGCCAAGAACCCTCCTGCCAAGATCAAACCTATTTTGATTATTTTTTGCAAAACAACCGCCGGTAGACCAATACCTATCCCTAAAATGCTCACCACGCTAATAATAGCATACCCTCTCATCGACCAAAGAACGCCGGCTAAAATCCGCTAACCTCGCTTTCTGGCCAGCCACCAGCCTAAAACGAGGTAATATCCAACTACCAACCAAAAATTAAAATTTAGGCGCAATTGAATAAAATCAAACTGGCCCCAAAAATTCACCAAGCGGACAAAAACAGCCAAGAGAGGATAACAAACCAGCAAAAATGGTTGGGCTAAAGGCAGCCAAACCACCCCCGCCAGGCCGGCCAACCCCCACTGCATCAAAAACGGTACCAGCGGCAAGACCAAAGCATTAACTAGCGGTGACGCCCAAGAAAAGGCAGCAAAATGATAAGCAATCACCGGGGTCACCATCAGCTGGGCCCCCAAGGTTTCCGCTAATTCCCGGCCAACCAAAGGCAACCTTGCCAGCCTCTCAAACCGAGGGGCAAGGAGCAAGATGCCCGCCATCGCCGTTAAACTTAATTGAAAACTGATATTGGCAATAAGGGCCGGATTGACAAAAAGCATCAGCCCCAAAGCGACAAAAAATGCCCGCCAAACATCAAATCGTCTCCCTAAAAACTGACCCCAATAAATAAAACTAATAATAATGGCAGCCCGAACAATGGGCGGTTGCCCTCCGGTTAAAATCACATAAAACCAAACCAAACCGCCGCCAATAATCAAAGACAGGCGGCGGCCAAACCACCAAGACAAAATCTCTACCGGTCGCTGACTGATAACCGTCAAGTTGTAACCGCTGGCGACAACAATATGCAGGGTACCGGTTTTTTGCAAAGCCTGATAAAAATCCGCCGGCAGTTGAGATTTCGCCCCCAAAACAATCCCCGAAAGCAGGCTGGACTCCGGTTCCGGCAAAAAGCGTTGATAAACCCCCGCCAGTCTTTGTTGAAAAAATAAAAGGTCAATGGCGACCTTTGTTTTTGCCTTGAGCCACAAAGAAGGCGGCGACAAAACCTTTGCTTGTGCCTCTTTGACTACCAAGCCAAACTTAGTTTTTTCCAACCTTCCTTTGACAAACAAACAATCGCCCTGCCTAAAATGCGTTCCTAAAGAGAAATACACTTTTACTGTCCCCAGTCTGACCCATTGACGACCAAAGCTCTTTTCCGGAGGGCGGATAAAGCAAAAGGTTTTCCCTTGCTCCCAAGAAACCGCCGGGGCGGGTTGGCGCCAAAAGAAAAAAAGGCGCCCGGAAACGAAAAAGAGAAGCAAAATTAAAGCTAGTAGCGAACTATAGGACTTCACTGTTATTTAATATAGGTCATTCATCGCCGGACAAGCCAGCAGATGATATTTTATTATCTCCAGACTCTTTTTCCATCAGAAACCAACTTTATTATCCCCTCTTTGTCTGTCCGTAAAACTTGCACCCCCTTGCTTTCTAAATTTTTTATCAGTTCGCCCGAGGGATGGCCAAAGTTATTTTTTCCCACGGAAATCACCACCAGCGAAGGGGAAGTCTTTTCATACAATATTGCCGGGTTGTCCGCTTTGGCGCCATGATGGGGCGCTTTGACCACCGACACTAGGGGCAACTCTCCTCGCCAAGCCAGCCGGCGGCTCACCTCGCCGGATAAATCCCCAGTTAATAAAACTCCAAGTCGGCCAAACTTCAGGCGCAAGACTGCCATATAGTCATTGGGGTTTACTCCTCCATTCTTCGCCAAAGGAAGGTTATAGAATAAAGATTGGTCTAAACTATTCATTTTTGCCTCCCGAATCGCTTGTTTGCTAGGCCAGATTACCTCAAACTGCATCTTTTCCAGGCGGATTTCGTCACCTCGGGTCAAAAAAAACGGATAAATATTTTGATCATGCAGTTTTTTTTCCAAGCGCTGAAAAGGGGACGCCTGCTTACCCAACCGGATCGTCGCAAACTTCTCCACCCGGTAACGAGCCAAAACATCCACCAGCCCCGTTAAATGATCCGCATCCGGATGAGTCAGCACCATCAGTTCAATCCGTCGATCCCAGAACGGCATTTGCCTGGACAAACAGGAAAGTATTTTGTCGTCAGGGCCGCCATCAATCAAAACCTGGGCAAATCCCTGACTAACCAGAATACCATCGCCTTGACCAACATCACAAAAGACTAAATGAAGATTACCGTCCGGCCATTGCCGCCAAACAAAAAATGCCAAACCAAGAGCGACCATCAGCCAAAAAACAAAATTA
>CAZHZZ010000025.1:4579-7882 GCA_964537585.1 uncultured Gammaproteobacteria bacterium
TTTTTTCTTCAATCTTCGCTGTAGGGCTCGTCATCCTTTTTCTTTTTGCCCGACCGGGATAAGAAGGAAGGCCGGCCGCCGTCTCTTTTGCGAACATACACCAACAAGAGAATAATTACCAGTAAGCTCAAACCAATCGTCGCCATCAACCGATAAGGCAAAACCCAGAAAAACGTCACCGCTGTTAAGACCTGGCCCTTAGTGCCATAGCCGGCTTCTAATTGCGCTTTATACCGACCAAAGCCCCACTGGGTTGGCCAGCGGTTTTCATAAACCCGAGAACTGCCGGGGAAAATATTTTTTTCTTCCAGTTTTAAGGTGGTATCCAATTTGCCCAGCCAATTATAAATCTTAATTGTTCCCAGGGGCCGAATATGAATATCAGATAAATTTTCCACCTCCGCAGTGATATCAACCGGCCCATATTCAGACAGTTGAGGCATTTCCAGCCGAGAAACAAAAGCGTTTTCTTCAACCACTCCCGGAACAGTGATGTAAAGCAAGCTACCAACATTAGGGGTGGTCAAAGAAGCGGTTTGACCTGCCTCCCCGCCCAAAGACGGCCGATAAAACACAACCGCGTAATGCCCCCCGGGCAAAGCGTCATCAGGGGCAACCACCACCAGATCCAATTGTTTGGTTTCTCCGGGCTTGATAATAAACTTTGAGGGGGAAACCTGAATCCAGGAGGAAGCGGCCCACCGACCGGAAACCTTTTTGTCAACCGGCACCGGGGTACCCTTACTATCAGAAACAACAAAATCCTCTACCTTTATCTCCACCGCCATCTCCGAATCCCCATTATTGCGCAAGCGCAAAACATCTTGTTTGGTTTCTCCCGGATCTACCTTTAACTCTAATCGCGGGGGAATCGCCGTTAGTTTGGTGATTTGTTGGGCCGTCACCGGTGAGGAAGCCGTCAATAACCAACCGCCCGCTACCAGCAGGATGACTAAACAAGCCTTCAGCCGAGATATCCCTAACACTTTTAAAAACTTTTTATACATATTTTTACTTCCTTAAACTTAGATTCTAAAATGTCGCCGTCGCCCGATAAGTAACCTGGTTTGCGTAGTCCCCTGCCTGCTGGGTAGAGGAAACAATTGACCGAAAACAAACATAAACATCCTCACTGTCAGCGGTGGTACTGGAAGAAAAAATCGTTTGCGGACTTTCCGAATTAGCTAAATCGGCAAACTGTCTAGAACAGTAGGTGCCGGTACAATTTCCTGTCGCGGTATCATAAGAAAAGGCGACTGAATTAGCATCAATATTTTCCAAAGAAAAACCAAATCCTTTGGTAGCGGTACTGCTCCACTCATCACTGGCAGTATGAGAAGCGGATGTGTTGTCCCCCGGCGTATCAGCCATCTCTACCGAATGATCGCCGCCAATGGAAAGCTGATTATCCTCAATGGCGGTCACCACATAGCCGGCCTGAGCATTAGTAGAAACAGTCAACTGTTGGGCCAGGTCGGTAAAAGCGCTGATAGAAAGAGAGCCGAAAGGAACGGTGGTGGCGGTGGTGGCCACATCCAGAGCATTACCGCAGGCAGTGGTCCCTACTCCTACTGCGGCGGTGGCAAATGAGATAGTGGGGTCAACGGTGGCCGTCACCCGCACCGATTCAATGACGGCAATCTTCACCGTGGTTGAATCAATGACTGCATCATTGGCGTCCAAATTATCAATAATCACCCCATAGGTATCCGCCGTTCCCGCTGAGTGCCCTGAAGCGGCGGAAGGGTTTAAAAACTCGTTAGTACTGCCAATCGTTAATGATAGGGCCTGACCGGTCAACCCGGAGCCGGAATAACGGCACTCAACACAGTGATGACTGGTGCTGGAACAGTTAGTCCCTCCCGAAACCGTGGCCGTCCCGGCCACAAAGTCAAACTCACTCGTATCAGTCGGACAGCTAATATCCCCACCAACCAGAGAGTTAAAATCAAACCCCGTCTGATCCGGATCACCGTCGTTAAAATTGGCGGCGGCGGCGGGAATCCTGATCCTGATTGCTCCATTGGGAACCGCCGAAGCGGTCGTAAAGCTAATTGTGTGTTGAGCCGTCCGATCGACGACAAACTCATCATTGGCATCGGCGTCTATCGCCGCCAAGGCGGCAGTAATAGAAAACTCGTCCGCATCAATAATCTGATCCACCGTATAACTATTAGAGCTAGTGGTGTAAATAATCGTGTCCCCGGCAAAAAGATTGGCAGTTGAAATGGACGGGGTGCCGCTAGTTGCCATCTGAATCACCGTCGTCCCGGTGGTTAAAGTAACGGCGTTTTTACCGTGAAAAGAAAGCCGAGAGGTTTCCAAAGTATCCTTACTTGAAGTTAAATTAGCCGACTCCAGAATATTGGGAAAAGTAAAGGCGGTGGCCACCAAAGCCACTAAAACAACCCCTAGCGATAAAAACCGCCCAACCTTCCTATTTTTAAAATAAAACTTCTTGTTGACCATCAATTTAACTCAAATTACCTCAGATAAAGAATTTTGTCAAGAGATGTCTGCCCGGCAAAACGCCACCAACTAGGGATAATCCCTATCATAAATCCCTTATCTATAAATTTAGGTTACTTAAAAACCACTGAAACTTTCTGGGGCAGATCCGCCCCCCCCGCATTAGCGGTGATTTCAAACTGACCGGCAAATGTCGAGGTCAGCTCAAAGACCGCCTGACCATTCTTGTTGGTCGTCGGCTGAACCTGACGCACCTGGGGGGTGCCGACAGCGCCGGCGATCGGCCGAACATTGACTCCCAGCGGTTGCTCCGCCACCCCATGACCTTCCTTATCAAGAAGGAAGACATTAACCTGAATTTTTTGCTGGCCATCCGCCTTAGCGGTTATTGGCGAAGCAAAAACATAAGAGTTAGCCGGAGAATAATCCCCTGTCCGTGTTGCTCGAGTAAAACTGACGAGTACGCGAGGAATGACATAATTAGCCAGGCTAAAAAGGATTAGCAAGGAAAGAGCTACTCCCCCCAAGGTTAGCAAAAAGCGTTTATGAGGTTTTTCTAGTTTAACCGATCCCCCTCCCGGGTTATCCGAACTGGGAACAGATTTTTTTACCGGCTTCGTCCGGGAAACCGGTGGCTGGGGAGCATTTGTTCCCAAGGGATCGGGGGAAGGCATTGCCGAGCTATTGTTCAAGGGCGAACTGATGGGAGACTTACCTGGCGAAACGGAAGAGGAAACAGGTTTGTCCGCAAAAACCGGCCTCTTTACCAACTCCGGTTCATCCCCCGCGGTAGGATTTATCTTATCAGCCATCTTTGTCTAATTAGACCAGAAC
>CAZHZZ010000026.1:0-7130 GCA_964537585.1 uncultured Gammaproteobacteria bacterium
ACCGGTATTATCGCCAGCTCTCAACAAGAAAGATATCAGGAACAAAATAAACAGCTAGCCCTGGCTATTTTAAGAAGCAAGCTTTATCAGCAAGAAGCAGAAAAAAGAGGCCAAACCATCTCTCAGTTTCAAACTCAGGCCGGTAGCGGTGAACGATCAGAAAAGATAAGAACCTACAATTTTCCTCAAGATCGAATCACCGATCACCGCTTAAAAAAAACTATTCGCGGTATAAAAAAATTCCTCGGGGGAAACATTGACCAACTTATCGGCTAAGAAAAAATTATTTCTTTTTTTCTAACAGCACTTCTTTCTTAATTGTCTTTCCGTCGCGCCAAAGCTCAACCTTCACCTTATCGCCAATCTTTTTGCCATTAATCAATTCTCCTAAGCTAGTATCCTTATCACTCAAACGTTTATCATCAAAACGAACAATAATATCGTCCTTTTTTATCTCTGCTTTATCGGCAGAAGAGTCGGCAATTACCTCAATAACATAAGCTCCCTGAGGAACCTCATTTAAAAGAGCCGCCTGGCGAGAAATAATCTGATACCTCACTCCTAAAAATGGCCGATCGAATTCTCCGGTACTTTTAAAATTATCCAGCGAAGATTTGACCACATTTATAGGAATGGCAAAGCCAATATTTTGTCCTCCTTGGGCAACGGCGACATTAACCCCAATTACCTGCCCCAGGGAATTAAAAAGCGGACCGCCAGAATTACCCGGGTTTATTGCCGCATCGGTTTGAATCACATTGTCCAATCTTTCCACAGAGCCCTGGAGAGGAGAACCGGCCGTTATTCCTCGCCCTAAGCCAGATATCACTCCCGTTGTTACCGTGTGACGAAATTCACCCAGGGCAGTGCCAATGGCAATCGCCATCTGACCAACTTTAAGATTGTCAGAATTACCTAATTCAACTGCCGGCAAATGAGCATCCACTTTCAAAACCGCCATATCATTAGCCGGATCACGGTAAATCTTTTGGACATTATAAATATGGTTATCCTTGGTTATAATTTTATATTCAGCCTGAGTGTCGGCAACTACATGTTTGTTGGTGACCACCAAACCATTTTCGTCAACCACAAAACCGCTGCCAATATCCTGTTCTATTTTTTTCTCCTTAGGTTGCGTGTTAAAAAAACCAAAAGGATCAAACGGCAAGGCCCTAGAAATATCCGGTACCCTGGTTACTTTCTTAATACTAACTGTTACTACCGAAGGAGCCGATTTTTCCACTATCTTCGATACCACCGACTCTTCGCTAATAATTTTTTCTTTAACCACCTGAGCAGAAGAAGAACCGGCTGTTCGTGAAAGATCCGGCAATTTTTCTAAAAAAGGCAAACCATACAAACGATCAACCGCCCCACCGGCAAAAACGGCAAATATAAAAACCATTCCCGCCGAAAACCCCAGCACAAATATTTTTAACTTCTTCACCTTTTTTCTAAAAAAATTGTATTAAAGTCCAGCTCTGCTTAATTTTAATAGCTCTTCCTCTCCTTTTTCTAAAATCAAATCCTTGCCCGCCTTTGCTTTTTGGGGCGCAAGATTAACATTTACATCCGGCATTACCCCTTTCTTGTTAATCGAAGTGCCACCGGGAATAAGCCAACGAGAAATAGTCACATGTAAACCGGTCCCTCCGGGAAGATTTTCCGGCTCCTGAACCGTACCCTTCCCAAAAGTCTTTTCTCCCACTAAAATAGCCCTCTTATAATGCTGAAGAGCGCCCGCCATAATTTCCGCTGCCGAAGCCGAACCCCTGTTGACCAAAACGACTAAAGGAACATTGAGTAAGCGGCCGGGTCGGTTAACCCGATAATAATCCTTTTTGCCTGAGCTATACTCCTGCTCAACCACTATCGAAGGCTCTTTTAAAAACTCACTCGCCAAAAATACCGCTCCATTCAAATACCCGCCGGGATTATTTCTAAGATCCAAAATTACACCGGCAAAATTAGGTGATTTCTTGGTGGAAACTACTGTTTTAAGCCAATCATCCCACTGTTTTTCCATCATCTGATTAAACTGATAAACCTGAACGTAGGCGACTTTTTTACCTTGATAATCCAATTGATGCCAAACTACCGTTGGCACCTCGATTCGGCTTCGGGTGATTTCCTTGACAATCGGGTTCGGTTCGCCTTCTCGCAAAAGAGTCAGACTTACTTTAGTCCCCTCCTGCCCACGAATAATTTTGACTGCTTCCGGTAAAGAAACTCCCTCCGTCGTAGTATCAATTTTTTTAGAATCATCTTTAATATTCAAAATAATGTCCCCCGCCATCACTCCCACCTTTTTTGCCGGAGTGTTCTCCAGCGGAGAAATAACGGCCAATGTCTTATCCTTATATCCCAATTGAATTCCTATCCCTCCAAACTGACCGCCAAGATCTTCTTCGGTTAACTTATTTGCCTCAGGGGGTAAAAAAATCGTATAAGGATCATCCAGGGAGGCGACCATTCCAGAGATAGCTCCATAAACCATCTTTCTCTTCTCAAGGGCAGTCGAATCAATGTATTTCCTTTCTAAAATATTCCAAACATGCCAAAATAAAGACATGTCTGCCTTCTCGGTGGTGTCGGTAATAGCTCGGGAAGGGAAAACTTTTAATCCAAAACCTTCTCGACCCATCTTAAATCCAACGCCAATCCCCAAAACAAGAAAAAAAAGAGCAAAAAAGAGCCATCTGGCGGTTAACAATACTTCTCTGGTGGTTATCTTTTTTACTTTTTTAGACATTGTTAAAACACAATATACAACAAAACTACCCCATTTATCATCTCCTATTTTCCTTCGTTGTCAGATTTTCCCTTATTATCCTAAAGATTGTCATTCTCTATAAAATAATTTTTCTAATAAATCAGTCTTAAAAAAAATGACGAGTAAAAAGATCGTTTACTCACAAACTAAAATCCGGGCATTGGAAAAGTCTAACAAAACAGTTTTCCCCCCGCAAGTGTCTGCCAAGTCATCATAATTATCAGGTAAAAATAAAGGCAAAAGAGCCCTCTCTTCTGTTTTTTTCTTAACTATAACTGCCTTTGCCCCCAATGCCTTGGCTCTTGCCAATACTTTTCGATCCGCCCTATTAACGACAGCGATCTTTTTTTTAACCGTCGAATCTATTCCAAAATAAGAATTGAGGGAATTATCAAAAACAATCAGTTTTCCCCAAATTTTTTCACTGCTTCCCTGCCCCTTACCCTTAAAAACACGCGCTCTAAATTCTACCTCAATTTTATCTTTATTAGCAGAAGCTATCTTGCCGGCCACAGGTGAAGTAATCTTTTTACTTTCTACCACGTCAATTCTAATCCGACCCCTCTGGCTATCAAACTTGGCAAAAACGCCAGAAATTGGGGAGAAAAATTGTCGTTTCTTCCCTAAAACATTTTTTCTTTCTATAATTAAATCACCCGTTTTTAAAGAGGAAGAAAGGGGTAGCTCGATCAGCTTCGCTATCCGACTCGGCTTAATTTGCAAAGCATCTGCCAAATCAAACCAATTTTCCTTTGTTTCTCTAATTTCCGCCAAAAGATCGCCGGCAGATATTTTCTGATTTGATTTTACCTCTAAACGAGGACTTCTCCCCTTTAATCTTAAAACCCAAACCGAAGGACTTACTTTTTCTGCCATCAAATTACAGTTTAAACCAGGCAGAAAACAAAAACAAGGGCTTTTCTTTTCTAAGAAACAAATGGCAAAAGAGCCAAGTGGCGAGCTTGTTTAACCGCCAATGCTATTTGTTTTTGGTGAAGAGCGCAAACACCGGTTAAAGAACGTGGCAATATCCTGCCTCGGCTAGAAAGAAATTCTGATAGGTTTTGATAGTCTCGCCAGGCGGGCTTGGCGAAAGAAGAATCCTTACGCTTTTTAGCGCAATAAACGCAATTTTTCTTGACTGGCCTTCTTCTTTCCCTCTTTCTTCTTCTCATTTTTTTTATTTTTTTACTGTCTTAAATTAAAAAGGCATCTGATCTCTAGACTTATCATCTTTCTCCTCGTCTTTGTTTTCACCCGGCTCATCTTTCTCGCTCTTTACTGCTGCCGATTTGATCACCGGCTCCTTGTCCTTTGTATCTTCTTTAACCAAATCATCTGTTTTAATTGCCGTCTTGGGTAAAACAGGCTTTGGGACAACAGGTTCACTACTCTGCTTGTCTTCGGCGGTTTGAATGTCTCCCTGAGAAGTCGTTGCCGAGTCCACGCCTGCCTTGGTCCCCATATCTTTACCGACGACCGGGGCGGGCTGGTCCATCTGAACATCAATGTCCCTCTGCTGGTCAACACTGCCTCGAGAATCTAAAATAATCAAATCCCCTACCACTACTTCTGTAGTCTGCCGCTTATTGCCTTCTTTATCCTCCCAATCACGATACTGAATCCGCCCCTCAATATAAACCCTTGAGCCTTTTTTAAGCAATTGAGAACAAAGCTCGGCCAACTTGTTCCAGGCCACTGCCCGGTGAAACTGAGCTTCGTCTTTGTAATCTCCCGCCTGTGTCTTCCAGCGACGATTAGTGGCCACCCCCAGGGTTACTACTGCTGCCCCTGACGGGGTATAACGCAGTTCCGGATCCCTGGTTAAATTACCAATCAACATTATTTTATTAAGACAACGATTCGCCATTTTTTCTCTCCTCCTATTTTATTAAATATTTAATAACAAATATCGCAAAACTGCTTCTTCTCTGTTTAAAAAAATGTTGAGATTGTCATTGCGAAAATGAGATCCGGTGGCAAAATTAAAAACCCAATACAAGCCTCTCGTCTGTTTCTTTAGCGGATAAGCAAGCTGTTTTAAACCCCAAAGTTTAGGCTTAATTAACTTACCCCCTTCTTTTTTCAACTGAGATTCAACTTTCTTCAGAAGTGTTTTTTGCGCTTTTTCTTCTAGCTGTGGATCAATCACCACTACCAACTCGTAATCTTTAGCACTCATTTATTTATCTAAAAACCCTGATCTTTGGCAAAATAAAAAAACCGAAAAATCTCTAACTAAATAACAAGTTTATTATACGGATAATACCCCTAAGGGTCAAGAGGGAAAGTTGGCTATTTTTTTAACTCTTACTCCCATCTTCCCTTCCTCCAGTCGCCAACCAAGCTTTTCTATCTGATTTCTCACTTCATCAGCCTGAACGAACTTTTTTACTTTTCTCAGCTTTTCTCGACGCTCTATCAGCTTCTTAATCTCATCCGGCACTCTCCTCCGCCAGTCCTTTAATCCCAAGCCAAAAACCCGATCAAAATCCACTATTAATTTCCGCTTATCTTCTTCAGAAAGATCAGATTTAGCCACTTCCCAAGCCAAGGCTAAAGCTTGCGCTGTCCCCAGATCATTATTAATACTTTTGAGGAATTTTTTTTGATACTCGTTAATCTTTTTCGAATTTTTCCCCTTCTTGCCAGAGACCTGCCGCCAATCAAAAACATAATTCCTTAAATTATCCAAGGCCGTCTGGGCCCCCTTTAATGCTTTCCAAGTAAAGTTAACTTCTGAACGATAGTGAACTGTCAAAAGAAAGTAACGCAATGCCAAAGGATCAAAACCTTTCTTTTTAATGTCCTCTACCCGATAAAAACCACCCAAACTCTTACTCATTTTTTCTCCTTTTACCTGAAGGAAATTGTTGTGGAGCCAGTAGTTGACTACCCGGTGACCAACTGCGGCCTGGTTCTGGGCAATCTCATTGGTATGATGAACAGGAATGTGATCAATCCCTCCTGTGTGGATATCAAACCTCTCTCCCAGATTTTTCATACTCATAGCAGAACACTCAATATGCCAACCGGGAAAACCTTTTCCCCAGGGAGAATCCCATTCCATCTGTCGGTCCTCTTGGGGGTTAGAAAATCGCCAAAGCCAAAAGTCAGTGGGGTTTTTCTTTTGACGGTCAGACTCTATCCTTGCCCCCTCTCTCATTCCTCTAAGGTTAAGGTTTGCCAATTCGGTATAGCGAGGAAATTTAGCCGTGTCAAAACAAACCCCTCGGTCGATCACATAAACAAAGCCGTTTTTTTCCAATCTTTTGATCAATTCAATCTGCTCTTTAATGTGGTCGGTGGCTTTACAAACCACCGAAGGCGAACGGATATTCAAGGCCTCAAGCATGGCAAAAAAATCTTTAGTGTAAAATTCTGCTATCTCCCAAACCGTCTTTTTTTTGACTTTAGCGGCCGCTTCCATCTTGTCCACTCCCTCATCAGATACATCAGCCTCCGTCAAATGACCAACATCAGTAATATTCATCACCTGCTTAACTCGGTAGCCATTGTAAGAAAACATCCGGCGCAAAATGTCGGCAAAAACATAAGCCCGAGCATGGCCAAGATGAGCATAAGAATAAACTGTTGGTCCACAGGTATAAATTCCCACCCGGCCCGACCTGATCGGCTGAAAAATTTGTTTTTTACGACCGAGAGTATTGAAAAGTTTGATTGAGGTTTTCATTACTTAACCTTTGTTTCCTTGGTTCCCTGTTTCCCCTGAGCGTTCGTCGGCAAGCCTACTTTTCGCCGACCTTGAGGCATAATTGCCGCCGCATCCGCTTCCATTGCCTCTTCTTCCTCTTTACGATCCGCCTCTAATCGGCGTAAAAAATCTTCTTCAATCTTCTTATATTTCTCTTTTTTATCTTCTCTCGCTTGAGCGATTTCTTGGTCCAACTTCACCACCCGTTCCGGTTGAGAAGGGGGAATTGGTTGGCCGCCTGATAAGCCTGCCTGATCTGACGCTTGAGACTGGACAGACCCATCTTTTTCTTGGTTCATCTGCCCTAATTGCTGGGTAATCTGGCCAATTTCTTGACTGTCTTTGGCTTTAGCTTGGGCTAACTCCCGCTCCCAATTCTTATCAGAGCTAGGGGCAGGCTGAGGACCGGAACCAACTCCCAATTGAGAAGCGGCTTGTTGGGCAATATTCACCGGCTCTTTAGCTACTTGCTTAATCGTATCCATGGCCACCCCGGATAAGCCTTTGGTTACTCCCTTAATCACCTTACCGCCTTTATTCATTTAAATTATTTTAGCATCTAGCAAGCTTTTTCTCCATAATTATTTATAAAACCCCCAACCCGCAGGGATAGAACATAGAACTTAGAACCTGGAACTT
>CAZHZZ010000027.1:0-7062 GCA_964537585.1 uncultured Gammaproteobacteria bacterium
AATAGTTGTAAATCAATAGCAACGGACCGGTTGTTATTTTATTGTCTGTTTTTTTAAAGACGACCTTATGTCTTATGTATCTTGTGTTATTTTGCGATAAAGATCCTCAATTAGAGCCTTATTATCGTTTTTTGCCGGTCGGTTAAGCCTAGTCAGGTGACACTTTTGGCATCTAAAAATAATTTTATTTTTGCCTTTCTTTTTTATTATGCCTATTGGTTTCATTAGTCCCCGGCATTGTTCCTGGCGATCGCCGGGGTTAATGTCTACGTGCTTGGAGAATAAGCAAAAGGGGCAGTGGTTGGTGTAGCCACTGCCTTTAACTAAGTGATTGCAAACTTGGCAAATAAAGTCTTCTTTTTTTCTTTGGAATTTTTTAGTCATTTTCTTGCTAATTTTATCATTGTCGAGCCATTCTCTTCCTTGGGTTTTAAAAATCTGGTATAATCTAACCACTTATGCCACGCGCGTTTTCTTCTGCTAAACTTAAATTAATTGCTCGTCGTTTGCGCCAAAAGATACTGACAATGGCTTTTAAGTCAGGATCAGGCCATATTGCCGGCAGCCTTTCTTGTGTGGAAATTCTCGTTGCTCTTTACTTTGGCGGTATTTTAAAATATGATCCTAGCAATTTTGATTGGGATCAGCGAGATCGATTGATTATTTCCAATGGTCATGTGGCCATGGCTGTTTATGTAATTTTGGCGGAAGCAGGATTTTTTCCCGAAAATAAATTAGGTGATTTTGAAAAGGTGGACTCTTTACTAAGAGGACACGTTGAAAAGCAGGTTCCGGGAGTGGAGCATTCTTCCGGCTTATTGGGTCAAGGACTTTCAGTTTCTGTGGGATTGGCTTTAGGATTAAAAGAGACGGGAGGACGGGTTTTTTGCTTAATGAGTGATGGAGAACAAAACGAGGGTCAGGTTTGGGAGGCGGCAATGAGTGCTGCTAAATATAAAACTGACAATCTGGTGGCGATTGTTGATGCCAACCGGATTCAGATTGATGGGACTACAGAGGAAATAATGCCCGGCAATAACCTAAAGGCAAGATATGAGTCATTTGGATGGAGGGTGATAGAGGCAGAAGGGAATAGTTTTCGTAATCTATCGCCGGCCTTGACTCGGGCGATTGAGTGCAAGGGAAAACCAGCCTTGATAGTGGCCAATACGATTGCCGGCAAGGGGATTGATTTTATGGAGGGCGATTTTTTGTGGCATGGTAAAAAATTAGACAAAGAAAGTTATTTGAAGGCTTTCCAGCAGTTAGAAAAAGCTTAAATGAATCTAAAATCAACTCGCGATGGCTTTGGTGAAGCGATTTGCGCTTTGGCCAAAAGAGAACCTCGACTGGTGGTAGTGACGGCTGATTTACGTTCTTCCACTCGAGTGGCAGAGTTTGCCCGACGTTTTCCCGGACGGTTTTTTGAGGTTGGGGTGGCGGAGCAAAACTTAATTGGAGTCGCCGCCGGTTTAGCCAGGGCCGGCAACATTGTTTTTGCCACCTCTTTTGCGGCCTTTTCTCCCGCCCTTAATTGGGCGCAGATTAGGCAGGCAGTTTGTTATAACAATCTTAATGTGAAAATAGTTGGTTCTCATGCGGGGTTGGCTACGGCTAGTGATGGGGCTACTCACCAAATGCTTGAGGATGTTGCCCTGGTAAGAGTTTTGCCTAAAATGAAGGTTTTTGCTCCCGCCGATTTTGCCCAAGCCAAAGTAGTAACCAGTCGGTTGGCCCGGCTTTCCGGTCCGGCTTATTTGCGCTTGACTAGACCGCCAACCGTTTCTTTGTCTCAGCTTCAGTTTCCTTTAAAAGAAAAGCAGATAAGGTCAAGCTTGCCTCAAAAATTAAAGACGGGTAACAAATTAACATTAGCCGGATATGGGCCGATTTTGCCGGAGTTTTTGTCCGGGTTTACTTTGAAAAAGCTGACCGGCTGGGAGATTTTTAACTGTTGGGCATTAAAGCCGATTGATTTAAAACCGATTTTGACTTCATTGAAAAAGACGAAGAACTTGTTGATTTTGGAAGATCACCAAAAAATAGGAGGCTTGGGTTCATTAATAAAAGAAGCGGTGGCCGAGTCCAGGCTAAAAATTAAAATTACTCATTTGGGGGTAGATGATCGATTTGGTCACTCGGCAAGAGATTTCAAAACCCTTTGGAAAAGATACATATTCAAAGACATTGTATAATGGCGACTGAAAGACGGGGTAAGAAAAAAATTATTTAACTTCTGTACGGGATGGCTAAAAAAAGAATAAAGTTTCCTAGTCTTAATCGTTTTCTAAAAATCTTTAACAGAACAGAAAGATTCTGGCTGGTTTTGACGGTAGTTTCCGCCGCCGTTTTTAGTCTTTTTTTATTTTTCTTGATGACTAATCTCCCGTCGCCAAGAAGACTTTCTACTTATCCTTTTCCCGCTTCGACTTTAATTTATGATCGTAATGGCCAGTTATTATACGAGATTTATGGCAACAGAAATCGGGTTCCGGTAAAGCTAGACCAGGTTCCTGATTATCTGATTAAAGCCACCCTGGCTATAGAGGATAAGAATTTTTACCACCATCATGGCTTTGATTTTAAAGGAATCGGTCGCGCTATTTATAGCATTGTTTTTCGTCATCGCTTGCAAGGCGGTTCAACCATTACCCAGCAGTTAATAAAAAATGCCTTGTTGACTCCGGAGCAAACTTGGCGGCGAAAGGCAAAAGAGGCGATGTTAACTTTCTTGACGGAATTTATTTATTCTAAAGACCAGATTCTTCAAATGTATTTTAACCAGACTCCTTATGGAGGGACTGCCTGGGGAGTTCAAGTGGCGGCCAAAACGTTTTTTGGCAAAGATATTGGTAACTTGACTTTAGCCGAATCAGCTTTACTGGCCGGTTTACCGGTGTCGCCAACCCGCTTTTCGCCATTTATCCACCCCGATCTGGCTATTGATAGACAGCACTTAGTTTTAAAAAAGATGCGAGAGCAGGGGATAATAAATGAGTCTCAATACAAAGAAGCTCTTAGTGAAAAGATAAAATTTGCCTTGCCGGGAGCAAAGATAAAAGCTCCCCACTTTGTTTTTTATGTTAAAGAAAAGTTGGTTGATGAATTTGGCCAAGCGGCAGTTGAGCAGGGAGGATTAGAAATAAAAACAACCCTTGATTTGTCTGTTCAACAAAAAGCGCAGGAGGTTGTTGCTGATGAGATTGCCAAGTTAGGATCGGCCCGGGTTAGCAATGGGGCGGTTTTGGTTACCAATCCCAAAACCGGAGAGATCCTTGCCATGGTAGGTTCTAAAGATTATTTTGCTCAAGACATTGATGGTAAATTTAATGTGACTACTGCCTTGCGCCAACCCGGCTCGGCGATCAAGCCGATCAATTATGCAGTTGGCCTAGATTTAAAAAAAATTACCGCGGCAACGGTTTTTAATGATACGCCGATTTGTTTTTTGACTACCGGTCAGAAACCATATTGTCCTCGAAATTACGACGGCTTGTTTCATGGTCCGGTTCAGATGCGCTATGCTCTTGGTAATTCGTTTAATATTCCTGCCGTCAAGATGCTGGCTTTGAATGGACTGGAAACTTTTGTTGCCTCCGCTTCGGCGATGGGCATGAATACCTTTAAGGATCCTTCCGTCTATGGTCTTTCTTTAACTTTAGGTGGTGGTGAAGTGAGAATGATGGACATGGCCGTTGCCTTTAGCACGTTGGCTAATTCCGGTGTCAAGCAGAAGCCGGTAGCTATTTTGGAGGTCAAAGATAGGTCGGGGCGGGTCTTGGATAAATTCCAACCTTCGCCCGGACAGCAGGTTGTTTCTAAAGAAGCCGCTTGGATCATTTCCGATGTGTTGTCGGACAATAATGCTCGGTCGGCGGCCTTTGGTCCCAGTTCTTGGTTGGTGGTCAAAAATCATCCGGAGGTATCGGTTAAAACAGGCACAACCAATGATAAGAGGGATAATTGGACAGTTGGCTACACCCCATCAGTGGTGACAGTAGTTTGGGTGGGGAATAACGATAACTCTTCCATGGGAGCGGTTGCTTCGGGAGTTACGGGCGCTTCACCAATCTGGAACAAAGTAATCAGCCTTGCATTAAAGGATAAAAAGCAAGAATGGCCGGTAAAGCCCAGGGGAATAATCGGTCGGTCTATTTGTAATTTGACCGGATTTTTGCCGTCGCCGGAAGGATGCCAGACGCGATTTGAATATTTTATTGCCGGAACTGAGCCAACAAAAAGCAAATCAATCAAACAGTCGATCTTAATTGACAAAACAACCGGTCAGCCAATTCAGCCGGGAGAAAATAATTCTGATGGGGAATATCAGGAACACAGTGTCATTATAGATCCATTGGGAGTGATCTTGTGTTTGGATTGTTCACCGCCCCCGGCAGAGTACCGGGTAAACTTATTGATGTCAAAAATGCCCTTTGATAAGGCCCATAATTAATGGTAAAATCAATCTAACGTAAGGAGATTATTTAATAATTGTGGGTGATTGATGCGGTTTATTTTTGCTTTAACAACTTTTTTCTCTTTTTTAGGCAAACCCTTCTTTGCTTCTCTGGTAATTCTATTGCAAATAATCGAATTTATCGGCTTTATTGCTTTATCTGTTTTAAAAAGAGGGCGATTACTTTCTAGGAGTATTTTTTCTTTTTCATCAAGATTTTGGCACAGATTGGAGATGGGGGGGCGGCTATTGGTTCAGACCGCCAAAAAAATCTTTATCCTTGAGCTGCCGCGGTGGTTGTTAAGATTAACCAATCGCCTAGGCAAACTGCGGAAACTGCCAACTTTAAAGTTGGCTAAGCCCCTTTTTTTTAAAAAACCTCGGGTTTTTTTGCCTAGATTGTCTTGGCAGTTGCCCAAATTACCAATCTTTAAAAGATTTACTGGGGTTAAAGTGGGCCAAATAGCTTTATTGATATTTATTTTCTTTTTTTCCGGGATTAGCTTTTATTTTTGGATTTTGAAAGACCTGCCTAGTCCGGAAGATTTGGCAAACCACAGACCGTTTCTCAGTACCAAAATTTATGATCGGAAAGGCAGGCTTCTTTATAAAATTTATCGTAAGGAAAACAGAACTCTAGTGACCTTAGATGAACTTCCTCCTCTGGTTATTGGAGCGACATTAGCGGCTGAGGACAATAATTTTTGGAATCACTCGGGAATATCTTGGCGAGGGATTGCTCGGGCGGCTTGGTTTGATGTAAACAATTTTGATCAGGAACCAATTGGCGGCTCCACGATTACTCAACAATTAGTGAAAAACGTTTTTTTTGGTTCGGAAAAAACAATTCAACGAAAACTGAAGGAAGTGGTGTTGTCGTTTTTGGTAGAAATGAAATTTAGCAAAAGGCAAATTTTGGGGATGTATCTTAATCAGATTCCCTATGGGGGCACTGCTTATGGAATTGAAGAAGCCAGTCAGAAGTATTTTTCTAAATCCGCTCGGGATCTGACCTTAGCTCAGGCGGCGCTGTTGGCTGGTTTTCCGCGAGCACCTACCCGTTATTCTCCTTTTGGCTCTTATCCTGATTTAGCTAAAAAGCGCCAGCGTCAGGTTTTGTTTCAAATGCTTAAAGACGGTTATATTAACCAGGAGGAATACCAGAAAGCATCTTCAGAATCTTTGCGGTTTAATTTGAAAGGACACCAGATTTTGGCTCCTCATTTTGTTTTTTATATTAAGGAGCTACTGGTAGAAAAGTATGGTCGTCGTCTGGTTGAGCAGGGCGGTTTAAGTGTGACTACTAGTTTGGACTTGGACGTTCAGCAAAAGGCGGAAACAATTTTACAGGAAGAACTAGCCAAGGTTGCCGGTCTGCGAGTGGGCAATGGGGCGGTTTTAGTTACCAATCCCAAAACCGGAGAAATCCTTGCCATGGTTGGCTCTAAGGATTATTTTGATTTTGATAACGATGGCAATGTCAATGTTACCTTGAGGTTGCGTCAACCCGGCTCGGCGATCAAGCCGATTAATTATGCCGTCGCTTTACAGAGAGGATTTACGCCAATAACAATTATTAATGATGCTCCCATAAGCTTTAAACTGCAGGGGCAGAGACCTTATTCGCCGGTTAATTATGATAGTCGTTTTCATGGTCCGGTTACTTTACGAACGGCCTTGGGATCGTCTATGAATGTGCCGGCGGTAAAAGTATTGGCTAGTTACGGGGTAGACAAGATGATACAGATGGGCAAAGAGATGGGGATAGATAGCTGGAAAGATTCTTCTCGATTTGGTTTATCGTTAACCTTGGGCGGTGGTGAAGTGAGGATGACGGAACTGGCGACCGCTTACGGCGTTTTGGCTAATTTGGGCAAAAAGGCTCCAATTAATCCTATTTTAGGAGTAACCGGACCTGCTGGCGAGAGATTGTACCAGGACATAGAGAAACCCGGGGAGTTGGTATTGGATCCGGGAGTAGCTTTTTTGTTGAACGACATCTTATCTAATGATATGGCCAGATCAATAGCTTTTGGCCAGCATTCTTTACTGGAGGTGCCGGGAGCAAAAGTGGCGGTAAAAACGGGAACGACTAATAATCTTCGCGATAACTGGGCGGTTGGCTATACGCCGCGTTTTTTAGTGGCCGCTTGGGTGGGGAATAATGACAACTCGCCTATGTCTGGAGTGGCTTCGGGAATTACGGGGGCAACGCCAATTTGGCGAAGGATGACCGATTATCTTTTGACGCTTTACCCTTCCCAAGATTGGCTGGTACCCAATGATGTTGTTAGGGCGCAAATTTGCCCTCAGCTAGGAACATTATCTTGTGCTGCTTGCCCTTCACCTCGTGGGGAATACTTTATTAAAGGTTCTTTGCCAAGGAGAGCTTGCCGTCCTGCCGATTTTGCCGTTTCTCCAACTCCGACTCCCGGCGACCAGTAGCTAAAGGGAAGAATCGGTTATGTTTTGTTTGAATATACAAATTGGCGGTGTGTTTGCGAAAAAATTAGAACGGAGTTTTCTAGCAGTGGCTGAAAACTTAAGTGCGCCAGCCGCCGCTAGCTTACCCGCTTTGCGGTAGGGAGAGGAGTCGCACAAAAAAA
>CAZHZZ010000028.1:0-6708 GCA_964537585.1 uncultured Gammaproteobacteria bacterium
GAATTTAAAAATAAAATGGTTAATTTTGGCCTTAAAAAAACTGATCGTCGTCTTCATTTTTATGTTATCGGTAAAACCGGCACCGGCAAGTCAACTTTAATTGCCAATATGGCTATTTCTGACATTAGAAAAGGAAATGGCACTGCCGTTATCGATCCTCACGGTGATCTAATTAATGATTTGTTAAACTATATCCCTTCATCAAGAACAAACGATGTTTGTTTTTTAAACCCCGCCGACACTGATTTTACTTATCCTCTAAATCCGTTAGAAGTAAACAATTCAGAACAAAAAGAATTGGTCGCCTCCAGTATTGTCGCTATTTTTCAAAAGCTTTATAGTCATTCCTGGGGACCACGACTAGAGCACATTTTACGCAACACCCTGCTTACCTTAGTAGAAATACCCAACACTACCTTGGCCAATGTAATAGAGCTGCTCACCCGGGAAAATTACCGACAAAAAATTGTTTCTCAGCTTCACAGCCGCGCCCTTGTTTCTTTTTGGCAAAATGAATTTGCCAAAATGCCCCCACGCCTCCAACAAGAGGCCGTCTCCCCCATCTTAAACAAAGTAGGCCAATTTGTTTCCTCGCCCCTAATTAGCAAGATCATCAACCATCCTCATTCTAAAATAAACCTGGAAAGGATTATGAATGAGGGAAAAATTCTTTTAGTCGACCTATCTCAGGGGCGCTTGGGCGAGGATAATTCCGCTCTCTTGGGGGCAATGTTAATTACCCAAATTCAATTAGCCTCGATGGCGCGCGTTAATACGCCAGAAGAAAAAAGGCGCGATTTTTATCTTTATGTTGACGAGTTTCAAAATTTTGCCACCAGCTCTTTTATAAAGATATTGTCCGAAGCCCGCAAATATCATCTTAATTTAACCTTAGCCAACCAGTATATGGCGCAATTAAGCCCCGAAATCCAAAGTTCTATCTTTGGCAACGTCGGTTCAATTGCTTCCTTCGTGGTGGGTAACGAAGACGCTCGCGTTTTAGCGCGCGAATTTGCCCCTAACTACAACGAAAACGACCTCATTGCCTTAGACCGATTTCAAATTTTAACTAAACTGGCGATTGAAGGCCGTACCTCGATTCCTTTCTTATCTCACACCCTGCCTCTGCCAAAATGCCACAACAAAAAACGAGAAAAGGTTATTCATACCTCCCAACAAAGATTTGGAAAAAAGATAAGCCCATAGCCGGCTTAAAACAAAAAAAATGCCCCGCCCTTGACTTTTTCTCTCCCTCTTATTAAACTAAGACCAAATTGATCCATGTTTAATATTAATCGGCAAACCGAGCATGCTTTTTTAATCCTGTCCCATCTTAGCCTCAGCGACCGGAAAAAGTTTGTGCCGTTGTCAACCTTAACAAAAGAATTAAATCTGCCTCACCAGTTTGCCGCCAAAACGGCCGCCCAACTGGTTAAAGCAAAAATTTTGATAAGCAAAGAAGGTAAGGTGGGCGGTTATCGGTTAGCCAAAGAGCCAAAAAACATAAAGCCATTAGAAATTTTGGCCATCTTTGAGGGAGATCTAAAGATAGTCAAGTGCCAAACCAAAGAATATCGTTGCCCTTGGGATTCCCGTTGCAATCACAAAAATTTTTTCACTCTCAAGCTGGCTAAATTAATGACTAAAGAAATAGAAAAATGGACTCTGAAGGATGTTTTAGGACAAACCGAAATAAAAAACTAAAAATTTTAAAAAAACATGTTGACGCTAAAAAACTTTACTGCCAAGGCGGGTAAAAAAACAATTTTAAAAAACATCAACCTTAACCTTGAAAAAAACAAGATTTATGCCCTGATGGGTCCTAATGGCTCGGGAAAATCTACTCTTGCTTATGCCATCATGGGCCACCCTAATTATCGCTTAGACAAAAAAAGCCGGATCATCTTTAGAGGAAAGCCCATCCAAAATATCTCTGCTGACGAAAGAGCCCGGCGGGGAATTTTCCTCTCCTTCCAAACTCCCTTTTCTCTGGCCGGCGTAACTATCTATCAACTTTTACAAGCGGCGCAGGGAGACAAAAACGATCCCCGAGAGCTAAAAAGTAAAATAGAAGAAGTAGCAACAGCGCTAAAGATTGAAAAAAATTTACTAGAGCGTCCCCTTAATAAATCAACCTCCGGCGGAGAGAAAAAGAAACTGGAACTACTCCAGGCGGCCATCTTAAGCCCCCATCTTTTGATTCTTGACGAGGTGGACACCGGCGTGGATGTTGACGCCTTAAAAACCATTGCCGGCTTTTTAAAAAAACAGCAAAAAAACAAAACCTATCTGGTCATCACTCACTATAACCGCATTCTTAAGTATCTTAAAGCCGATCAGGTGCTAGTAATGGTGGACGGGCGAATAGTCAAGACGGGCGGACCAAGCCTGGCGGAGAAAATTGAAAAGAAGGGTTACGGATTGTTTACTAAAGAATGATTTTTATTTGCAAACATGAGCAAGCCAAACCCAAATTCTAAATATCAACACGGGTTTTCTATGCCCCAAAAATACGTTTTCAAGGCGAAAAAAGGCTTAAGTTCTTCAGTAGTTAAAAATATCTCCCAGATCAAAAAGGAACCGGACTGGATGAGGCGGTTTCGCCTTCGCTCTTACCAAATTTTTTTAGACAAAAAAATGCCTACCTGGGGGCCGGATCTTTCCCGAATTAATTTTAACAACATCTACTACTACATCAAGCCCACCGACAAAGTTGTTTCCTCCTGGCAGGACCTTCCCCAAGAAATAAAAGAAACTTATGATCGGATTGGAATCCCGGAAGCGGAAAAAAAGTTTTTGGCCGGGGTCAGTGCTCAATATGAATCCCAAATAGTTTATGAAAGCATCAACCGCCGTCTGGCAAAAAAAGGGGTCATTTTTTGTGATATGGGCACGGCTATCAAAAAATACCCCTCACTGGTGCGTCAGTATTTTGCCAAACTGGTTTCTCCTCACGACAATAAATTTGCCGCCCTTAACTCTGCTGTCTGGTCCGGAGGGTCTTTTATTTATATTCCCAAAAATGTCAAGCTAGAACAACCTTTGCAAGCCTATTTTAGAATCAATGCTCCTAACTTTGGTCAATTTGAGCGGACACTGATCGTCGCCGATGAGGGCAGTCAGGCTCATTACATAGAAGGATGCACCGCCCCAATTTATTCCACCGACTCCCTACACGCCGCCGTCGTCGAGGTTTTTGTTAAAAAAGGAGCCCGCCTGCGCTATACGACCGTTCAAAACTGGAGCAAGAACGTTTATAACCTGGTTACCAAGCGCGCCCGGGTCGAGGAAAATGGCCGGATGGAGTGGGTGGACGGCAATCTGGGCAGTGGCACCAATATGAAATACCCCAGCTGTTTTCTGGTCGGCAAGGGCGCTAGTGGCAAAATGCTTTCCCTAAACTTTGCCGGCGCCAACCAAGTTCAAGATACCGGAGCAAAGATGATCCATCTAGCTCCCCAAACTCACTCCAAAATAATTTCCAAATCCGTCTCCCAAGCCGGCGGCCGCGCTTCCTATCGTGGCTTAGTCCAAATTCTTCCCCAGGCAAAAAACGCTTCCTCGGCCACCACTTGTGAGGCCTTGATCCTGGACCCCCATTCTCACTCCAACACCTATCCGATTATCCGCTCCCAAGCAAAAAAAGCGGTGATAGGGCACGAAGCCAGCGTGGAACGACTGGCGGAAGAGAAACTTTTTTATCTTAACTGTCGGGGAATTTCCCCTCACCAGGCCAAAAGCTTGCTGGTTAACGGCTTTTTTGACGCGGTTGTCAGACAAATTCCCCTAGAATATGCCATCGAGTTAAATCGGTTAATTGAACTGGAAATGGAAAACAGCGTAGGATGAAGTTGATTGACTTAAACCAAACCAAAAAACGGCATTTGATTTTTGATAAACCCGGGCGCTGGCGGGTAGTTTTTAAAAATCTTTCCGGAAAGCTAACCTTTGAAATCCGTCAACCGGGGGTTAATCTGAAAATTGAAGGAATTTACCAGGGCAAAGGCAAAGAGCGATTTTCTTTGCAAACCAAACAGCACCATCTGGCCCCCGACTCCCAATCCAACCTGATTATCAAAGGAGTTTTTGACAACCAAGCCCAATTTGCCTACCAGGGGCTAGTGAGAATTGAAAAAGAAGCCAAAAATACCCAAGCTCAGCAAAAAAATCAAAATCTAGTTCTCTCTCCGGACTGCTCCATCGATTCTCAGCCATTCTTAGAAATTCTTAACAATCAGGTCACCTGCGCTCACGCCGTCAACACCGCTCCCCCCAACAAAGAGGAACTATTTTTCCTAAAAAACCGCGGTTTAACCGAAAAAAAGGCTAAAAAGTTAATTGTCAAGGGATTTTTAGAAAAATGAAAAATATAAAAAAGGACTTCCCTATCTTTAAATATCACCCTCATCTGACTTATCTGGATTCGGCGGCAACCGCTCTTAAGCCACAGATAGTTATTGATAAAATCAACGATTATTACCAAAAATACTCCGCTAATATCTTTCGAGGAGTTTATTCCCTCTCGGAGAAGGCTACCGCCGAATACGAAGAAACCCGCAAAATAGTCGCCCAATTTATCGGCGGTAAAACGGAAGAGATAGTTTTCACTCGCAATGCCACCGAGTCTTTAAACCTGGTTGCCCACGGTCTCGGTCAACAGCTGACGGGTAAACCGGGCCAAATCGTCACCACCATTATGGAACACCACGCAAATTTTGTTCCCTGGCAAGCGCTGGCTCGCCAGAAAGGCTGGTCGCTGAAAATCACTGATATTAACGAAGATGGCCAGCTAAAATGCCTGGCAGATCAGATAACCAAGCAAACAAAGATTTTAGCAATTACCTATGTTTCTAATGTTTTGGGAACAATCAACCACATCACAAAAATTACCCAAACCGCCAAAAAAATCAATCCCAAGATTATTGTTGTTGTTGACGGCGCTCAAGCTGTTCCCCATCTAAAGATTAATGTCGCTCGGCTGGGAGCGGATTTTGTCGCCTTTTCTTCTCATAAAATGCTCGGACCCACCGGAGTGGGAGTTTTGTGGGGAAGAAAAAAACTCCTGGAAAAACTTCCTCCTTATCAATATGGTGGCGAGATGATTAAACAAGTAACCGTTAAAAAAACCACTTTCCAATCTCCTCCTCATCGTTTTGAAGCCGGCACTCCTCACATTGCCGGAGTAATCGCCCTCAAAGAAGCGATCGGCTATTTACAAGGGATTGGCCGGGACAAAATCAGCCGCCACGAACAAAAAATGGCCAAACAGACAATCTTAAGGTTAAAAAAAGAGTTTGGAGATCAGATTAAAATTTTCGGCCCCCAACCAGACCAGCCCCAAACGGGAGTGGTCTCTTTTGCTTTTGCCGGCTACCATCCTCATGATGTCGCCCAAATTTTGGACGAAAACCACCTCTGTGTCCGCGCCGGCCATCACTGCGCCCAACCCCTACACCAACGTTTAGGAATAGAAGCGACTATTCGCGCCAGCTTTTATGTTTATAATGAGGAAAAGGATATTGACAAATTGGTTAAAAACTTAAAAAAAGTTCAGAGAATACTAAAATAAATTACCGCGCGCAAAAAAACACTTATGTCTATCTACAGAGCCATCGTTTTAAACCACTACCATCATCCCCGAAATTCCGGCCGGCTCAAAAAAGCAGACCGAACGGTGAAGAAAGAAAACTCTCTTTGCGGCGACCGGATTATAATGGATGTTAAATTCTCCCCCTCCGGGGCAGTTAAGTCTGATCAATCTTCAAATATCATCCGGGATATTCGCTTTATTGGCAAGGGTTGCGCCATCTCCATTGCCGCCGCCTCCCTTTTGACCGAGGCGGTCAAGGGAAAAACAAAAGCAGAGGTTTTGGGGCTAAACAAAAATTTTGTTTTAAAAAAACTAGGGGTTAAGTTAAGCCCCAACCGTCTAAAATGCGCTCTTCTCCCCTTGGAGGCGCTAAAACAAGCCGTTACCTGAGGGATTCTTTTCCACCAAACTTTGACCGGGACAACATTTTTTTATACAATAAGTTAATGATTATTGCTTTTGAAGGCTCTCACCGATCAGGAAAAGGAACCCAGATAGAATTATTAAAAAACAAATTGGTGTCAGAAGAAAAAAAAGTTATTGTTCTGTGCGAGCCAACGGGAAGTGAACAAAAAAATCAGCGATTTCTAGGCAAGCTTTTTTCCTTTACTAACCTGACGATTAATGAAGAGTTAAGGCAGTTTCAAAAAGAAAGGAAAAAATTTTACAAAAAACTTGAGGCAATACAAAAGAAAAACCCCAAAGCAGTAATTTTAATTGACAGAACCGTTCTTTCTGCAGAAATTCAGCGAATAAGGGGAGCCGATAAGGAAAAAGTGAGAAAAATTCAAACAGAGTCCTTAGTAAACTATGACTTAATTTTTATTTTAGATATCGGCAAAGAAGGAAGAGAAAAAGGCTATCAAGAATTTAAGAGAAGAAATAAAAAATCTCGCCTTTCTGTCACCTCTTCGGGAGCAGATAAGCACTCAAAAGAGTTTAATCCCTACAGGGAAAGCAATTTGCCATATCATCAATCTTTGATTGGGTTTTATCATCAGCTGGCGGCAGGAAAGCTGTTTCCAAAGCAACAAGAAAAGATTATTGGTATTGATGCTTTAAGGGAAAAAGAAGTTGTTGCCGAAGAAGTTTATGCCTGCTGGCAAAAATTTTTAGAA
>CAZHZZ010000029.1:0-2413 GCA_964537585.1 uncultured Gammaproteobacteria bacterium
CCCGGATCAGCATAATCTAGATCGGCGCCAAAGGGAAGACCATGCCCAATCCGAGTGAGAGTCAAACCGTTTTGTCCCAAATTATCAATCCTTTTTTTCAAATACATCGCCGTTGCTTCTCCCTCTAGGGTAGGATTAGTAGCAAAAATAACTTCCTTTATTTCTTCAGTATTTCTAACTCTTTTTATCAAAGAGTCTATATGAAGTTCTTCCGGGCCAATTTGAATAAGAGGGTTTATCACCCCTCCCAAAACATGGTACAAGCCTTGGTATTTACCTGTTTTTTCTAAGGCAACAACATCCAAAACCCGCTCCACTACACAAACCTTCGTCCGGTCTCTCTGTTCACTCCGGCAGATCCGACAAGGACTTTGATCATCAAGGTTAAAACAAATCAAGCATGATTTTACTGACGTCTTAAGGCCCTCAATCGCCTGGCCAAAATCTTTTAAAAAAGGCTCGGGAGTTTGAAAAAGATAGAGGCTTAAACGAGCAGCGCTCTTGGGCCCAATGCCCGGCAGTTGATCAAAAAATGATATCAATTGTCTAAGCCCTCTGGGAAGATTGTTCATAAAAAATTAAAGACCTAAAATATCTCCCAGAGCTTCTTGGGCTTGCTTAGCGCCTACCTTTTGACTTTTTTTCAAAGCCTTGTTCAGACAATCAACTACCCTTTTGTCTATCTGACCATCTATCTGAAGCTCCTTGATCTTTTGGTCCCCACTCACCACCACCCGAACTCCATTCTCCTCTACCTCTACCTCCAGCTTAGCCAGTTTTTTTTGCTGACTGCGCAGCTGCATTAATTTTTTTGCCTGACCTAATTTGCCAAAAGCCATATTTTTTATCCTTTCTATATTAAAATAATAAAAATAATTTTTAGCCGAATATTTCCTTGGCCGCCTCAAACATTTCATCATTACTAGCCTTAGCTGCTTGCTTTGTCGCCTCGGTTAACTTTTCGGTCCCCTGTTTTTGTCGCTGCGTCAAAACATAATAAACTTGATAAGGAAGGCCAAAAACCTTACGTATTCCCTCCTCCATAATCTTTCTATTTTTCCCCTCCTCCAATCTTTCTTTATGAAATTTGTAAAATACCCCTATTGTCAAACGGTCCCCTTGCGTACTAACCGGATGACAGGCGCGCAATAAAGCACTTACCGAATGGTTAAGGGGCTTAACTGCCAAAACTAATTGATCCCATTTATCCCGTACCAAGCTCATGTCCAGCTTATTTTTCAAAACCACCGTCTTAGATTCTAATCCAACCGACGGCTTGTTTTTCTTTTGGAGATCTTTGTTTTTGGCCAATTTATTCTTAATTTTTGTTTTTCCCTCTCTCTCTTTGGTTGGCCCACCACCTCCCGGCTGTTTTGGCCAGGAAGCAATAAGAATCTGCAATGGCAATGAAGCAATAGTAGTCGTTTTTTGCTCCCGCAAAGCGCCAGCCACTGCCTTGGAAAGATCAATTAATTGGTCCATTTCCCAATTATCAACCTGTATCCCCAAACCGGCTCCATCTTCTACTCCCGCTTTAGCTAAAATTAGTTTTTGCACTCTCCCCAAACATCGCTTCAGATAATCGTTAAAATCTGCTCCTCTATGCTCTAGTTTCCGAGTAACTCTCAAGGCCTTTTCTCGTTCTCCTTTAAGAATCATTTCCACCAAATCACGCGCCGGCAAGATATTAAACTTTCCCAAAAACTCTTCTGCCCGCTTCGGGTTAATCTTTTTCCCCTCCGAAATAACCAATTGATAGAGAAGCTTATGAGCATCGCGAAAACTACCATCAGCAAAACGAGCAATTAACCCCAGGCTTTCTTTTTTTATCTCTAATTTCTCACCGACGACTACCCGTTTTAAACAATCGATCACTTCTTTATCGCTAGCTCGAGGAAAATTAATCATCAACAACCGGGAACGAACCGTCTCCGGTATTTTTTCCGGATCAGTAGTACAAAAAATAAAATAAACATGGTCCGGTGGTTCTTCCAATGTTTTTAAAATGGCATTAAAAGCTTCATTGGTAAGCATATGGACTTCGTCAATAATATAAACCTTGGCCTTGGCCTTGATTGGTCGCAAGCCCACTTTGTCACGCAGTTGACGAACATCATCAATCCCTCGATTAGAGGCGGCATCTATTTCTAGAATATCCAAATTAGCGCCGCGGTCAGTTTCTCGGCAAACGTCACACCGACCGCAAGCATCAACCCCTTTTCTCTCTAAGCATCCCAGGGTTTTAGCCAGTATTCTCGCCGAAGAAGTTTTACCAATTCCCTTAGGACCAGTAAACAAAAGCGCCTGCGGAACCTGGGTTTGGCTAAAAATCTTTTTTAAGCTCTCCCTGGCAAAAACATTATCCAATCCGCTAATAACTTCGGGTCGGTATTTAAGATGAAAAGCCTTCATG
>CAZHZZ010000029.1:2513-6690 GCA_964537585.1 uncultured Gammaproteobacteria bacterium
CCCACTCTATCTCCCCCTTGAGAAAAACTCAGTACTTCAGGAATATAATCCATTTGTCGATAACCTTGGTTCATTTGCTTGGCTTTCCTCCGCCCTACAAAAAAGATAGAAAGTTCACAATTAGACGGCGTCTCCAGCCGACGAAAAATCATGTCAACTTTCTTTCTGATTTTCTTGTTATCTATTGGATAGCGAGGATCTTTGCTAATCAAAACCTTCATATGCATCCCTTCAAATTCGTTTATCCAGCGCTTCATGCACTAATCTGGCCACCAGCGCTCCATCGGCTCTTCCCTTGACCTGGGCCATTACCTTGCCCATCACTTGCCCAAAATCAGTCTCTCCGGCAATCTGGGCTTCCACCAGCTTAACAATTTCCTTTTGACCCATTGTTTTCGGAAGATAACGCTGTAAAAGTTTTATTTCTTTTTTTTCCTTTTCTGCTAAATCTTGTCGATTTCCTTGAGAATAAAGCCTTTTTGCTTCCTGCTTTTTTTTCAATTCTTTTTGTAGAATAGCCACCTGTTGCTCTGGCGATAATTTTCCTTCCAAGCTCTTTTCCGCTCGCCTTTGTAGAAGAGAAACAAGGTAATTAATCGCCTCCGCCTCACCCCTTTCGCCCGCCAAAAGAGCCTTTTTAAAATCCTGCTTTAATTTTTTTTCCAATCCTTTATTCATATTCATCAATATCGCCGTTTTCTTCTTTGTAACCTAAGCTTTTCTTTCTTCTTTTCATACCTCTTTCTCGCCGGCTTAACATAACGGAGTTTTTCTTTAATTGTATCAATTACTCCTTCCTCAAGAAAAATTTTACGAAAACGGTTGATAAGTTCAACCCGGCTCTCTCCTCTTTTTTTATTAACCACAACTGCCACAAAAAACACCTCCTCTCTATTTTATTTAAAACTACTTGTAGTTTATCGTTAAATGAAAAGATTGACAATGGGGAATTGGAGAGGAAAATTACTTATTATTAACGCTCAGGCACTTTAACCAATCACGACTATCAATCACCTGATCATTGTTAAAGTCCCAACTCTTATCATAGCTTCCTTTTTTTAACAAAGATTCAAAATCCGCCTGATTACAAGAAGTGGTCAACTTTGCCCCGGAAGAAACCGGTGGAGCCTCTGTGGGAGAGATTAATTTAGATCCTCTTTGTCCTCCGTCTGGCGAGGGAGATTGATCAGCTGAAGATGGCTTGGTTCGGAAAGAGTAAGGGATGCCATTGTTGTCATAAACTAAGTCACCCACCCGAACACGAAAGTAATAAGTAGTGTCTGCTTTTAGAGGGGATAAAACCAACCGGTGAGAAACCCCTTGGGCTGTTTCTATCGCTCGCAAAAGTAAACTGGCTTGATTAGTGCCATACTCCACTACCCCCATCGCCTCTTTATCGCTCTGCCAAGAAATAGTAGCTGTGCCACTGTCGGCTTGAATGCGCACGTTCTTTGGCTCAGTTCCCGCTGAAGCACCGCTAAGATAAGTTCTGGTTACTTTTATTCCCAAAACCACGGCAATGCCTGATAAAAACAAAATAAAAATGATCAAAATTGTTTTTAAATTACCTCTCATTTGTTTTCTTTCTTGTCTTATTATAACTTAATTATAATACTAAAGCCATCAGTCCGGCTGATAGTAAAACCCCTCCCAGCGATATAATGCTCCAGCCAGCCAGAGAAAAACCGGTGTCCGGCAGTTGGGACGGGGTTGGGGTTGGCGATGATGAGTCGGAAATGGTTGGTGTTGGGGTTGGGGTAGGATCAGAACCTGACGAACCACTAATAGTATAGTTGCCCGACCCATTAGCGGAACAATCAATAAAATTATCCTCATTAACATTGCGAATAGCACTGCCGCCCGTATCGGCAGCGGTATCACAAACAAAATTTAGCGCTGCCGTCCCTTCTGCTTTGGCCCTAAAAGTAACGGTCACTACCTTACCCTTGGTATTTTTAGAGTACGAACCCTGACTGGAAAAAACATACAATTTCATTTGACCGGTGACATTATCAACATTAAAAACAGAACTGCCATAATCAAAATAATTTTCGTCAACAATTTTACTTTTATCTACATCAAGCCTGCTCTTGTCAAAATTAATAATCATATCCATCGCTTGGACATCTTTTCCCGCAGGATCTACCCAAACAGCGACCGTAAACTCATCGCCGTTGTTATAACTGCCACTATCCGGCTCCATATAAAACCTCGTTGTCGCCCTCGCCTCTGCCGGCAACCAGCCAAAAAAAAGCGCGCTCAATAAAAATAATAGAGTAATTTTTTTTCTTATTTCCATCCTATTTTTCAGAACCTAATACCGTCGCTTGATAATCACTTTTTACTAAAACCGCTAGCCCCTGATTAACTCCCGCCTTGCTTACCTTTGTCCCCGGCTGACCGGCATCAGCCAGTTTCAACCTAAAATTGACTTTCCCGGTCGATCGCGGGACGATTTTTATTTTTGCCAAAGTTTTTCTTTCTCCTTTATCTAAAGTTACTCCACTTTCATCTAAATTGAGTAAAGAAACAATCACTCGACCTTTATCGGCATCCACCAAGTTCCTGGCCATCTTTCCTAAAACAGCCTGAACCGGTTGAACCTGAATGCCTGCTTTCTGAGAATCTTGATCAATAATTTTAATACGCGAAGAATCATAAAATAATACTAGGTCAACTCCATTAATATCGACCCTTTCCTTTCCTTCTATACCGACGCTTATCTCATTTATTTGACCCACCGCCAATTTTTCCGGTCCTTCCACCCAAACTTCTACCTCGGGCAAAGAAGCTTTCTTTTTTTGCCTAACGCTGGCCACACTTTTTCTCGCCACCTTCTTGATTCCCGTCGGCACCATCTTTGAGGTAGAAAACCGATTGATCACCCAAAGACTTTCGCCAACAATTAGCAAACACAAAACTAACACTCCCCAAAAAAACGAGTTTTTCCTTTCTGCCTTCTTTACTTTTCTTATCGAGTCAACCATTTTTTTTACCTAAAAAACATTAATATAAATCCGTTTTTTAAATATCATCATCATACTTTTCCGCCATTGTTCTTAAAAACAATATCGGATCAGTCCCATTATTAAGCCCGTCAAAATTCAGATCTCCCTTTTCCTTTACCGCCGCGTCAGAACTTACATCCAATCCGGCGCGAACAACATCAAAATCTTCCACATCCACTACCCCATCTTGTTTGCCATCATTGCCGGCAATATCTCCGGGGGAGAGAGGATAGGCGCTAAAGTCAAAGTTATTCTCTCCTGTCGCTAAAGTTAAGCTTTGGTCCGGCAAACACCTTTTATTCTGACCATCCTGGCAAAATTTAGTTCCCAAATGTTTCGGTCCCTTAATTACCAGTACATATCCAGTCCCCGGCAAGGCATCGGTAAGAGCAAAATGTCCGGCAAGCACTCCTTGGTTGTCGGCACTCACGGCAACATTTTCGAAAGTTTCATTCACTCCTTGCCCGGCTATTTTAACTTTTACCGACTGGTCATTAATCTTCTTATTCACCCCGGCAAATTTAATTTTAAAATTAATGTCCAACTCATTGCCCGATCGTAAAGAATATTGACCGACAAAAGGTACGTTTGCCGCTTCGGACCAAGCAGTTCCCTCGCCCTGACTGTCAAAATCACTCCCTGACAAACTAAGGCTATCAATAGAAAGCTCGCCGGTATCATTGCCTACTTTCTTCAACTTAAACTGGGCAATTTCTATCTCTCCTGTTACATAATCATCCTGACTAATGTTCTCTGATACCGGAATAGTCACCATTTTATGACCGGAATTATCACCACCAAGAGAATAAATCCTATCAAAATCATCCCCTTTTAGCACACCAATCAGTTCTACTCCTCCGGACAAAGTGAAATTAAACTCCGCCCCGCTTACTTTGTTCTCCCCCGTCTGAGCTATCAAAGCCACCGTAAACTCCTCTTGGCCATTAAAATTATCTTGATCCGGACTCAAATAAGCTCGAGAAATCCGCCCTTGACCACCACCGTTAGCACTCACGTTATAGTTGGCTACCGCCTCCTGCGCATTTATGGCTCCAATCGTATGTTCGCAATCAGAAGCAATACAAAAACCAACCGAACTTTCACTATTTACTGTGACAGAAGCGGCTCCTTCGCTATTCGGCTTAAATTTGATTTTAACAAGATCAAAA
>CAZHZZ010000030.1:0-3908 GCA_964537585.1 uncultured Gammaproteobacteria bacterium
TTTTGGGTTATTGGATTGATGGTGAGCTTGGTACTTAAGGCCATGTTTTTATATAAAAAAAGATCTTCTTTAAGTTTTTCCGGTTCATTGGTGAAGCCTAGTTTATTGGCCAAAGCCTTGGTGATATCGTAGGCAAGTATTTTTGATTTTTTAGAAACAATAAAATACACTTTTGCCTGGGGAGGTATTGTTGGCAACTGAGAGTCGATTGTTTCCAAATAGAGCTTGCCTGGTTTCTTTATTGTTTCTTTAAATTTTGTTTTTGGCAGAGTGCCAAAAAGAGTATTTGGGGGGAGCGGAGGGCTGGGATGAGATTTTTTCCATTGTTGATACGTAGTTACTATCAACACTCTTCCGACCGTCAGAGCAATAATGCTGATAGTGCTGATGGCGATTACTTTTCTTGTCCAGTAGGCGATTACAGTTAAGTTTGGGGAGCCTTTAGTCATTTGTTCGAGTATAGCAGTCGGTTGTGTTAGAATTCAATGAAATGTCAATGATAAGAGTTAGGTTTGCCCCCAGTCCCACCGGTATTCCTCATGTAGGCAATGTCAGGACGGCTATTTTTAACTGGCTTTTTGCCTTAAGCCGTAAGGGCAAATTTATTCTAAGAATAGAAGATACTGATAGAAAAAGGTCCGCAGAGCGGTTTCTTAAGGCCATTTTAGAATCACTTGATTTTTTGGGTATTGAATGGGGACATTATGAGAAGGGGAACAAGATATATTTTTTCCCCAGTAGTTATCATAAGGGCAAGAAATACGGGTATTCTCGCCAGTCGGATTCTTTAGATATTTACAAGAAATATGCCCATATTTTATTGGGGAAGAGCAATGCCTATTACTGTTTTTGTTCTTCAGCGAGATTAGAAAAATTACGGCGAGAGCAAAAGAAAAACAAGCAAGCCTTTAAATATGATCGTCATTGCCTGGGTTTGAACAAGGATCAGCAGGAGAAAAAGTTAGCCAAGGGAATAACTCCGGTAATAAGGTTAAAAACGCCTGATGATAGAGATATTGCCTGGGATGATCTGGTTCAGGGAAAAATTACAATAAACACCGCTGCTTTTGATGATCAGGTTTTATTAAAATCTGATGGTCACCCGACTTATCATTTGGCAGCAGTGGTTGATGATCATCTGATGAAGATTAGCCATGTTCTGCGAGGGTCGGAGTGGATTTCTTCTACCCCTAAGCATTTGCTTTTGTATGAAGCCTTTGGTTGGAAGGCGCCCAAATTTGCCCATATTCCTTTGATTTTAGGGACAGACAAGGCAAAACTTGGTAAGCGTTATGGAGCAAAGTCGGTTTTTGAGTATCGGGACGAGGGTTATTTACCCGAGGCATTAGTAAATTTTTTGGCCCTTTTAGGTTGGCATCCGCAGGATGATCAAGAAGTTTTATCAATCGAGGAATTGATCAAAAAATTTGACCTAAGGAGAGTAAAAAGCTCGCCAGCCATTTTTGATCAGAAAAAGTTGGATTATTTCAATGGTTATTATATTCGCCAAAAGAGCGATAAGCAGTTGGCTAGGCTTTTAAAAAAATTTATCCCCGAATTGACCTATTCTCAGCGTTTGCTATTGGCGCCTTTGGTTAAAGATAGGATAAAAACGCTAAAGGAAGCTCGCCAGATGTCTTTTTTTCTTTTTCAAGATATAAAATATTCGCCTGAGCTACTTTTGCAAAGAGGAATTTCCCTAGAGGAAGCCAGAGCAATGCTTACCGCATCCCTAGAGGTGCTCGAGTCGGTTGATAGCTTCAAGGATATAGAGACAATTAGAGAGAAATTAATGAAGCTTATTGAGGAAAGGAGATGGCAGACGGGGCGGTTTTTTATGGTTTTTCGGGTTGCTCTCTCCGGTCAAAAGATTACTCCGCCAATTATTGAGTCTTTGTCTATCCTAAAGAAGGAAAAGACCCTGTCCCGGCTTAAAAAGGCGACGAAGAAGTTATTAAAGAATTAGACTGTCTTTAGTTTTGTCTTCTGGGGCTTGGTCAATAATATAGATGTCTTCTTTAAAACTGCCGGTACCAACAAATTTGCCTTCTCCACGGATTATCGCTTCCATTGGTCGGCAGGCATGACAGCCGTTTTTGTGAGGGCATTTAAAAACCTTTAATTGCCGAGCTAGTTTTATCTGTTTGGCGATTTTTAAGACTTTTTGTCGAGATTCTTCTAAATCAGGCAGGGGTTGCTCAACCGGCTTGTTGTCTCGTTCCAGATACCAGTAACTGGCTTTGACAATTTTATAGTTTTGACAGTGATGGACAAGTAAGCGATAGATAGGGAGCTGGAGTGAGTCGGGATTTTCATTGGTTTTGCTGGTTTTAAAGTCGATAATGTGAACACTGTTAATATCAGGTAGATACTCTAGCCAATCGATCTTGCCACACAGGATGATGTTGTCTTCTTCTGAGAGCCAGAAGTGAGGTAAATTCATCTTTATTTTCACTGCCAAATTTGTCAGTGGACCCGGGTTATCGGAAACTCTTTTGAGCATTTTTTTACCGCGTTCTTTATATTTGGCTTCGATATCTGCGTTGGTAAAACCTCCTCTTTCTCCGCTTAATTTTTGCCAGACTTGTTCGAACTTATTGATAAGTGGTTCTTTGAATCGTTTGTTTGTAGGTAAGACGGAAAGCGATTCTACCACTTCGTGCACTGCTTGGCCCAGAGAAAGGGGCGGGCTGGTTATTTTTATTTTGTTTCCGGTTTTTGGGTCACGGTAAACATGCTTCAGATAGTAAGCGCGGGGACATTTTAAAAAATCACTGATAGAAGTGTGTGATGTCCAGGTAGCGGTATATCGATCTTTGGCCATATTAATTAAAGTATATCAGAAGACGAGAAAAGATAATATTTTTGTCAAGATAGGGTAGAATAAGATATGTTTGTTGATGAAATTGAGATTACTATAAGGGCAGGGAAGGGGGGAGCGGGTAAAGTTTCCTTTTTTCCGGGTTTAAAGAGTGGCCCCGATGGCGGTAATGGCGGTCGAGGAGGAAGTGTTTATATAAAGCCTACCCGTGATTTGATGGCCCTGAGAAAATTTGCCGGTCAGAGAGAATTTGTTGCTCAAGACGGCCAGCCGGGAGGGAGTAATTGTAAGTTTGGTCGCAAGGGAAAGAACTTGGAACTAAAAATGCCGGTAGGCAGTGTTTTGACTGATCAGGAAACTGGCCAGACGGTTGAAATAAAAAACTTTAGCCAGAAAGAGATTTTGGTTTGTCGAGGGGGCACAGGGGGCAAGGGAAACGTGAAGTTTAAGTCTCCTTCTAACACAACGCCCAGATATGCCCAGGGGGGCTTTTTAGGAGAGGAGAAAAGATTTAAAGTTGTTTTGAAATTAATCGCTGATCTTGGTTTAATTGGTTTGCCGAATGCCGGTAAAAGCAGTCTGCTAAAAGAGCTGACGGCCGCTTCTCCGAAAATAGCTAATTATCCCTTTACCACTTTAGAGCCAAACTTGGGGGTATTGGGCGACAATATCATTGCCGATATTCCCGGCTTGATCCAGGGGGCTTCCGGAGGCAAGGGATTGGGTATTAAATTTTTAAAGCACATCGAAAAAGTAGGGCTTCTGGTTCACTGTGTATCAGCGGAGTCAACCGACGTTAAAAGGGATTATCGAGTGGTTATGGATGAGTTAGGGGGGTTTGATGTCAGGTTGGCGAAAAAAAAACAAATTATTCTTTTGACCAAAACGGACTTGCTAGAGAAAAGCGAGTTGGACAAAAAGATAAATGAATTAAAAAAATTTAAAGAAAGAGTTTTGGCGGTTTCGATTCACGATTGGGATAGTTTAGAGAAGTTGAAAAAAATATTGGCTCTGTAGGGTTGCCTTGATCTGAAATATCGTTATCTTTAGCCGTGATTTAGTAATTATCAGCCTGATTTTATTTTTT
>CAZHZZ010000030.1:4008-6601 GCA_964537585.1 uncultured Gammaproteobacteria bacterium
TCACGAGTAATTGCCGGCATATTGACTTCCTTTAAGTTTAAATTAACTTTTAATTTCAGTCATTGTCTAGCTTGAGGGGGGTAACGATTACCTGTTATTAATATCGTAACAGTCATTATTTCTGATTTTAGTCATGTTAACGGCATTTTTTTATTTTCATAAATAGCCAATACATTTTAGTAATTGCCTTATTATGGTCTTATGTATCCAGCATATCCATTTTTATTGGCTTGATCTGGCGCCTTGCAATATAGTCCAAACATAGATAGCATAAGCTACAAGTTTTTTTTATTTTAAGAAAGCGAAAACTATGATTGTAAAAATTATGAATAAAGCGATATTAATAAAACATGCGTAATATGAAACAAGACGGAGGGATATAGATTATGTGCGGTATTGTTGGTTACATCGGAAAAAGAAACAATCCGGGGTTTGGGCTCAAGACCTTAAAAAGATTGGAATATAGGGGCTATGATTCAGCGGGTATGGCCGTGTTTAACCCTCAGGAGAAAAAAATTTTCACTTTGAAAGCGGTCGGTAAAATCTCTAACCTGGAAAAAAAATTTAGAAAAACAGATCTTAGGGGGAATCCCTTTATATTTCATACGAGGTGGAGTACTCATGGCAGAAGCACAAAAGCTAATGCTCATCCTCATTGTGATTGTCGGAAAAATATTTTTCTAGTCCATAATGGTATTGTCGAAAATTACAAAATTTTAAAGAAAAAACTGATCAAAGAAGGTCATAAATTTTTATCGGAAACGGACACCGAAGTTATTGCTCACTTAATCGAGAAATTTTTTGAAGGTAATTTAGAAGAAGCGGTTCAAAAAGCATTAAAGTTTGTTAAGGGAACGTATGCCCTGGCAATTATTGCCAAGGAGGATCCGGGGAAAATCGTCGTTGCCAAAAATTCTTCCCCTGTTCTTATCGGTTTGGGCGACAAAGAATATATTGTTGCTTCTGATCCGATTGCTATTGCCGGTTTGACCAAGCAGGCAATATATCTTAATGATGGCGAAGTAGCAGTTTTGACTCCTTCCGGATTTTTTGTTCGTGACTTTAACCATAATCACGTTAAGAAGATTGCTGAGGAGGTCGATCTGGAGGTTGAAGAAACCCAAAAAGGAAAATTCCCTCATTTTATGCTAAAAGAGATTTTTGAGTCGCCAGAGGCGGTGAAGAATGCTTTTCGGGGTAGATTAGTTTTAAAAGATGATATGGTGAGGCTGGGGGGACTAGAGGCTCAATCTAAGAGACTTAAGGAGGCAGAGCGAATAATAATTTGTGCTTGCGGTAGTTCTTATTTTGTTGGCTTGATTGGCGAGTATATGCTGGAAGAATATGCCGGAATTCCGGTAGAGGTTGAATACGGCTCTGAATTTTCCTATAAAAAACCTATTTTAGACGAAAAAACGATTTTTTTAGCTATTTCTCAATCAGGAGAAACAGCCGATATATTGACAGCCTTAAGGGGAATAAAAGAGAAAGAAGTAATAGCCTTAGGAGTGGTTAATGTGGTTGGTTCTTCTATTTCCCGAAAAACGATAGCCGGCATTTATAATCATGCCGGACCGGAAATCGGAGTGGCCACAACCAAAAATTTTGTTTCCCAATTAACCGCGTTATCTTTATTGACTTTGTTTATGGGCCGCCAGCGTAACATGTCCAGGGCTGTTAGTCGGAGAATTATTCGGGAGTTAAGGGAAATTCCTCGAAAAATTGAGGCTATTTTGGCGGAGTCTCGTCAGATTGAAAAGTTGGCCGGCAGGTATAAAAACTTTGAAAACTTTTTGTTTATTGGCCGGAAATATAATTTCCCGATTGCCTTAGAAGGAGCGTTGAAGCTAAAGGAAGTTTCTTATGTTCACGCTGAAGGCTATAGTACCGGAGAAATGAAACATGGCCCCCTCGCCTTGATTGATAAAAATTTTCCCACCGTTGCCGTCATCCCCTCTGATTCGGTTTATGAAAAGGCGGTTTCCAATATTGAAGAAATTAAAGCTCGCCAAGGTCCGGTTATTGCTATCGCTACCAAGGGGAACAAAGAGATTGAAAAAATTGTTGACGATGTTATTTATATCCCTAAAACCATCGAAATGTTGACTCCTATCCTGGCCGTTGTTCCTCTACAGCTTTTCGCTTATTATATGGGTACTCTAAGAAATTGCGATGTGGATAAGCCAAGGAATTTGGCAAAAAGTGTTACTGTAGAATAGCCTCGTTATGTTTGTCGAAAAGGATTGGTAATAATTTTGTCATTTTTCCGGCACTCCAGCCATTCTGTTACTTTTATTGGTTCTTGAGATAGGCCTATTTTTTCTTCTGGCAACTCTTTGCCCCAAATGTCTAAGATAGAGGCTCTTTCATTGTCGTTTGGAACAAGTTGCCCAAACCTTTCTCTGGCAAAATTAAAAAAGAAATAAGGTAAAAATTCTGCATAAGGATTTTCGGCCCCCATTTCTTCAAGTAACCCAACGATCCTTTCCTCGTTTGTATTAAAAAGATCGTTTCCTATTTGGTCAACTACTCTTGAAAATATTCCAAAGGGGGCTTCTTTTTCGGGCATGAACTTAGTTTCGTTTATTAAATG
>CAZHZZ010000031.1:0-1465 GCA_964537585.1 uncultured Gammaproteobacteria bacterium
TTTGCGGGATTAAAAAACCAGCATCCGGTATGTAATTTAGCCCCTTTTCCCATTTTGATTCCGGAAGCTTTAAAAAATATTTTTCTTATTGTCCAGATTGGCACCCAGGTGATCCCGCCTAGAATCATTAACCAAAAATCGCTTTTCCAGCTTTGTATTCGTTTAACTATTTTGCTAAAGGCATCTTTCGGGCTAAGGCGACGCCTCATACGATCAATAAAAACCACCTTGGGGGGGAAAAAACAAATTTCCAAATTATCGCCGATTTTCATTTTTTTAGATTATTGCCCTAAGTTTTAAATATAATTTTTTGTTTTTATTCTCGCCATTCAAGAGACTGCGCTGGCAATAACTTCTTTAAGGATTATTGTACTACATTTTTGCCAATTAAATCCTTTTATTCTTTCTTTTCCCTTTTTTATTAAATTTTGCCGAAGATTTTTATTTGTCAAAACTTGATCTATTTTTTTAGCAATATCCTGTGGATCGTGAGGATTGGCAAGCAGAGCCGCCTTACCGGCAATTTCCGGTAAGGCTCCCCTATCAGAGCAGATTACCGGTGTTCCTGCTTTCATCGCTTCCAAAATAGGGATACCAAAGCCTTCCCAGAAAGAGGGAAGGATAAAAATTTTTGCCCCTTTCATAAACAAAGGTACTTCACTATCAGGAACAAAGCCGGTAAAAATAACTTTATTTTTTAAATTCAACTGTTTTGTTTTTTCAAAGATTTTTCCGTACAACCAGCCCTTTTTACCGACAATGACCAACTTGATATTCAAGAGGGGGTTTTCTTTAACAAAAATACTAAAAGCTTCCAGCAGGCCTTCAATGTTTTTGCTTGGCTTCATCGTCCCCAAATGCAGGATATAATTTTCTGGGAGATTATATTTGTTTTTTATGCTTTTAAAATTTTTACTTTCCTTTTTTTGGTATCCCGGATAAGCGACGGATACCTTGTCGGGGTCAACATTGTATGTTTTTATGACATCATTTTTAGTAAATTGGGAAATAGCGATAATTTTTTTTGCTCTCTTGGCCGACCAAGCCGTCCAGTATTTTAATTGGTAAAAATCTTTTCTGGTGAACTGCCGAGGAAAACGCAAGAACCCTAAGTCCATAATAGAAATTACAAATGGGATGGGGGAAAACCCGGGTCCATAATGAGAAGGGGTGAAAAGAATATCTGGTCGTGGTTTTCCCCAATAAAGTCTTTTCACCAGACCGGTCCAGGTCCAGAATTTTTGGGGCCCAAAAACCTCATAACGCCACCAGCTCGTTTCCGGTGGCAAATCTTCCAGGGGCTTTTTTTGCAAAAAGACGATGAACCTTACTGCTGGCAATTTTAGTTTTTTACCTTTTGCTTTCCACTGATAAATTGCCCAGATTACGGCAAAGGCAAACTGGTTGACGCCAACCCGATTTTTGATATTTGCTTCATTCCCATCAATGGCAATAATCATTTTTT
>CAZHZZ010000031.1:1565-6503 GCA_964537585.1 uncultured Gammaproteobacteria bacterium
TTTTTTTGCAAACTATGGTCCGATCGGACTACAGTTTGCAAAAAATCATCACTTTTCCAACCTATAAATAGTAAATCCTTTTTGCAACTCCCACTTTTTTTTAATCTTGTTTGGTCCGAACGATTTTATTTCCATAACGTTACTGGTGAGTGGATTGGTGAGCCGATTGTTTTTAACAACCAGATACAAGATCTGACTGTTTTGATAGTCGGGGGCTTCCCAACCCAGCGCCCTTTTCCCATAATAGGCTTCAACAAAGTAGCGGTAGTCAACGGCGTTGTAATCATAACGATCGCCACCCAAAACTCCGGCTAGATTAAATCTTTTTACTCCATCGATATCGTTGGCGATCGTTTGGGAGACAAGGATAACATCCTCAATGGTTCTGGTTGGCTTGAACAGCAATCTTAGTTGATTAAAATTAATTACGGTTAAGACTAAGACCATAATGATAATCAACGGCTTGATATTGCTTGATTTTTTAAACAACCAACCGACTAAAACCGCCCAGAGTAAAAATGATACAGGATAAAGAAAGGTTAGATAAAAATCAAAAAAACTGCCTTTATATAGGCCGGCTACCAGGATTCCCGTTCCCAAAACAATGGCGGGAATTTGTAGATTATTTCTAACCTTTTTATTTTTAAAAGCAAATATTAACAGAATGGCGATCACCGCCAGCCAAAGATTGCTTTCCCCGCCTCCCCTTGTTCCAAACAGAAATTTAGAAAATAAAAGCCGGGCTTTTTCCAGGAGACCGACAAGGTATGGTGACCCGGATGGATTATGCCCTCCCCCTTGCAGATAATTTAGTATTGCCTTGGTGTTACTAAAATTATGACGTAACTCAAAAAGGGGCAAAGGGGACATTATTAGTCCAAAAACAAAGAGGGAAGACCAAAAGTTTTTTTCCAACTTGATTTTTTTTCGAAAAACAAAAAAGAGCAGAGGCAGGGCCAATAAAAAACAAACACCTGAATAATGCAATTGTAAAAGGACTCCCAAAGATAAGAAGATGAGCCACCATCCCCAAAGCTTAGACCTATCAATCAGCCACCAGCCCCAGATAAATATCAAGGTAAAGAGGGGCATGGGGTTAGGGTTCCAGGCAAAACGCGATTGCGCCACTATCTGAGGTTGAAAGGCAAACAAGGTCGCTGCCAAAAACCCCGCCAACTTACTGCCACTCAAATTTTTGGCCAGATAATAAAGAAGAGCGACCGCTAAAGTGCTAAAAAAAGCGGTCCCCACGTCAAGGCCAATTGGGTTGAGGGCAAAAATCGCCAGGAAAGGGGCGACAAGGTAATAATAAAGGGGGCCGGTATAAAGGCCGGGAATGGAGCTTTGGGTGCCGATCAGTCGCAGTTTATGGTCAACCAGAATCCTTTTAATATAAAGAGCGTCTCGAGCCTGGTCATAAGTAAAAAAAGCAAGTTTATTCAGATCATAAAAGCGCACTGCCGCCGCCAAAATTATCAAAACCGCCAAAAATAGATTTTCGTAATTAAGTAGTTTTTTCATAAACTGCCAGTGTTTGCCGGGCTGTTTTTTCCCAGCTGAACAATTTTAACCTTTTTTGCCCCCGCTTTATTAGTTGGCGGCGCATTAATGTATTGCCAAGAACTTTTTTTATCCCTTCAGTGATAGCGATGGTTGACTTAGGGTCAACCAACAAGGCCGCCTTGCCGGCTACTTCGGCCATGCTGGAGGTATGGCTGGTGATCACTGGTACTTTTAGGGCAAAGCTTTCTAAAATTGGCAGGCCAAAGCCTTCGTAGAGCGAGGGATAAACAAAAGCGTGCGCTCCGGCGAATAAGGCCAGCATCTCTTTTCTAGGTAAAAATCCCGTCAAAATCACTCCGGGGGCTAATTTTTCTTGAGGTCGGTAATCACCGACAATGACTAACTGATATTCTCTGTCTATTTTCCTAAAGGCTTCAATTAATCTTTTGATGTTTTTTCGTGGCGCTCTTGACCCGTAAGCAAAAATGTATCGTTTTTGGATATTAAATTTTTTTTTCGTTGCTTCGAGGGAATAGTTTGTGCCGGCAAATTTTTCCACATCTTTTGGTATTCCTTCCCCGGTAACGGTTATTTTTTTCGGGTTTATTTGCAAAAGCGCAACCACTTCTTTTTTAGTGGCCTGGGAAGGAACAATTATTTGATCTACTTCTTTTTTTACCCATTTCAGGCGCCTTTTTTGCACGGCCAAAATTTTTGGGTGAGTTGATTTAGGCCAACGCAAAAAAGAAAGGTCGTGGATAGTGGTTACCAAGCGAGCTTTTTGGGCTGGTGGCTGAGTCCAATCGGAAGAGTGAAAAACATCTACCGACCCTACAAATCGCTCAATCGGCCAGATATGCAGTCGGTTCCACAAAATATCCAGCCCTGTTGGAGGAATTCTAAAGGCTTTTATTTCTGAGCGGTCACTTTTCTTCCTTTTCCTCAATGAACTAAAAAAAAGCCGATACTCATTGGTTTTATCAATTTGCAAAAGGGCATTTACCAGGTTTTCGGTATAAGCACTCACTCCTCCTCCGTAAACCGTTTGGGAGATGTCAATGCCAATTTTCATGAAGCCCTGTTATTTATTTTTGTTTTACCCATTTTTCTACCCCTACTTTTCTAAAACTTTCGCCACTTTTTAAGTAATAATGAGAGCTTTTTAGCCTGTTTCTTATTTTATCGTTTGGGTCGAAGATAGGCAAGCCATAGCTGACCAGGAATATCTCAATGTCTCGAGACATTGAAGCAGAAGGGAGTTTTTGTTCAAGCGGGCGCGGATAGATTACTTGGCTTTCCCCTGAATCATAATATTCAAACGGTTTGGCAATTTGGGGTAAGATAATTACCGGCGCGCCTAAATGATTTTCCTGACGCAGCCAGTTTACCGTTCCTCGCCAATTTTCGCGGTGAAAACTGGGATTAAAAAGATAAATGCCCGAGCAGACTAGGTTAATCCCCACCATTAATACTATCCCCCGCCGGCCCCATCTTCCCAATCTTTCTCCCCCCATTGCTATTCCCAAGTAGAAAAATGGCAAAAGGTATAAAAAGCGAAAATAGGCAAAGACCGGTACCCAAAAGCTGATTATTATCCCTAAAGTCGGGGGGATAAAAAGCATTCCCAAGATAAATGTAGGGTAATTGAACCGTAATCGCAAATCTCGCCTGTGTTTTGCAGAAAAGAGAGTTTGAGGATTAAAAACAGCCATAAGGGCCATCCCCCAATAAACAGCTACTAATCCCAGACTAATCGCTCCGTACAAAATTTTATTTTTCATGCTAATCCGGCCGATGATGAATTTAATCGGCAGAAGAGCAGTTGATTTTAAGCCGGAACTACCAACTGTTTGTCCCCAGACAGGAAAGATTTTGGTCCAACTAAGGCCGGTACGCAATTGTTGCCAAAAAAGGGGCCCGTAGATTAGGTATCCCAACCCCAATAGAATAAAGGGGAAAATAATCTTTGCTTGGCTTTGCCGTCTTTTTGCTTTTCCTGATCTTGTCCACTTTGCCCCGCTAAACAGTAAAAAGACAGGGATAGTCAAGAGGGTCAAAAAGTGAGCAAATCCCATTAAAAGAAAACCTAATCCCAGCCAGATCGAATTAGCCCAAGTGTTATTTTTTTTTAATTTAAGCAACCGCCAAGCGCTAAAAACAACCCCAAAGGCGGCTAGCATATACATTCTTGCTTCTTGTGAATAATAAATATGCAGAGGCGAGGTGGCTACCAGCAGGGCGGCGGTTAGTCCCGGCCAATTTTTTTTCTTGAGCCCTTCTTTCTCTTCTTGGCCGATTGCCCCGGTCAGCCAGATTGTTCCTAACCCTAAAATTACCGAAGGCAGGCGGAGAGCTATTTCTGATAAACCAAACGCTTTAATCCAAAAATGAGCTAAAAGATGATAAAGAGGCGGGTTAAAATCTCCCGGCAAGTAAGAAAACAATAACCATTTTATGGAGGGTTGTGAGCTGGCCCAAGCCTGAACCGCTTCATCCAGCCAAAGCGATTGATTTAGGGCAACCAGCCTTAAAAACAACCCCAATAATAATATTAAAATTATTATTATTTTGCTTTTGCTTCGATGTCTCGAGACATCGAAGTATTTTTTTGTTTTTTTCAAAATAATTTTATTAAACTATATCTTTTAATTTTAATTGATTGTTTGTAAGGATATCGGTTTTCAAAACCTCCCCGCCGGCCTTTCCCATTCTAGCCGCCTTTGCCTTATCACTAATAATTAGATTGATTTTTTTTGCCAGACTGGCAGAATTATTTTTTTTAAATAATAAACCATTTTCTCCATTTTTAATAACTTCTTGTAAAACAGGAATATTAGCGGCTATAACCGGCTTTTTTCTTGCCCAGGCTTCCAAGAAAACCAATCCTAATGACTCATGGACAGAGGGGTTGACTAAAACCCAGGCAGAATCCAACAGTTCTTTTTCTTTTTGCCGATTAAATTGGCCACTAACGGTTATTTTTTGCCGGATGTCTTTTGGCAAATGGCTAATTTTCTTTTTAATATTTGTTGAATATAGAGTTTCTCCTCCGGCAATAATTAGCCGTGCTGTTGGTTTGTTTTTAACGATAATTTGGAAAGCATTTATTAGAAGAGTAATTTTTTTATGAGCCGCTTGGTTTCCCAAAAAAAGGATTGTTGGTGGAGAGGAAAATTTTGCTTTTTGGTTCTTTTTTAGCAAGAAGTCTTTATTTATCAAGGGGCGGAAAATGCTAATTTTTTCTTTTTTAATTTTGAAATTAGCTTGATAATAGTTTTTTTCAAACTGACTTAAGGCAATGATTTTGTCAGCTCTTTTTAAAATATTTATTAGAGGGAAGCGATAAAAATGGCGGTCTTGGGGATGAAAGCAGGGAACGATTACCAGTTTAGCCCCGGTTATTTTACTTAAAAATAAGGCATAAACCGGAACAGT
>CAZHZZ010000032.1:0-3025 GCA_964537585.1 uncultured Gammaproteobacteria bacterium
AAAAACGACACACTTTTCTCGCTGGTGGTTTTTATTATTATTAATACCTCCTTTTTGGTTAAGATGGCGATGGGGAAACAAAAAAATAAAGCGGTTGCCTTGAACCTCAAGGAATACTATAATGTTTCCAGAGATGAAAAGAGTAAAAAAACGACTGGCGATTTTTTTTGTTCCTCGTGAGGAAAACAATTATCGGGCAAAAGTCTTGCATCCGGCTTTTTTGTCCTTGATAGTCGGTGCTTTTTTGTTTACTCAGTCGCTGATCAGTTTTTTATCTTTGACCAAACCCGGGGTTTTGGGTTATGCATCCGATATTACTCCAGAAAAGGTAGTTGAGCTAACTAATGTTCAAAGAGAAAAGTCTGGACTCAAACCCCTAAAGACGAACGCAGTTTTATCCCAGGCGGCTCAAGCCAAGGCGGCCGATATGTTTGCCTTTGATTATTGGGCTCATGTTTCTCCTTCCGGACGAACTCCTTGGTCGTTTTTTAAAAACGAGGGATATAGCTATACGGTAGCCGGAGAAAATTTAGCCAAAGATTTTGCGAGCTCCGATGGGGTAGTCAAAGCCTGGATGAACTCTCCGACTCATCGGGAGAATATCCTTAATGATCGCTTTAAAGAAATAGGGGTGGCGGTTGTTAACGGAAACCTTAATGGAGTGGGGACAACACTGGTAGTGCAATTTTTTGGCACGCCCACAATGGCAGTAGCCCCTTTACCGGAAACAACAAAAACAGTGGGGGCGGCTTCTTTGAACTCAGTCAAAGCGGTTTTGGGTCCCACTAATTCGCGAGTTAGCCCCTTGGCAGTGACCAAAACGGTGAGTGCTTTTTTCTTTGGCTTGCTAATGGGAGCGCTAGTAGTTGATGCGCTGGTGATTAGCCGGCGCAAAGTTTATCGGATGTCAGGCAAGAGTATTGCTCATGCCTCTCTCTTGGTGGTTATTTTCTTATTTATTATGATTAGCCGGCAAGGGGGTATTAAATAATTTTACAGATAAAAATAAGCCATGATTAAATCTAAAAGCAATTTAAATATGATTGTCAACGAGATGAAAAAATACCCGGTAGACTTTATTGTTTTACTGATAGGACTGGTTATCACTTTGGTAACCTTGATGCGGTGGGCTTACTCTCCAGACTTACAAATAGGAGCTTTGGTTTTGATGGTTTTGTTTTATTTTGCCTGGGGAGTTTTGCATCATCTTTTGAGGGGTAGTCTTAGTTTAAAAATAGTGGTGGAGTATGCTTCTTTTTCCTTGGTTGGTTTGGTGCTGGGTTTGGCCGTCCTTCGCTTGTTTTGAAAAACTGAGGTATAATTAGGTAATTTATGACGAGCAAGAACGGTTTTTTGTTTCCGGAAACAATGATTTTTAATAACCCTTCGGTGGGAAAGGTGGGGGTGAAAAAAATGGCTCAAGAAATAAGGCGGTTTATCGACTTTAAGGAAGGGGACCATCAGCTGGTTATCGGTTCTGATTCTCATCTCTATGGGGCCAACGGTGATCAACGTTTGAAGCTAGTCACGGCGGTGGTTATTCATCATCGAGGCCGGGGAGGGAGATTTTTTTGGACGAGGGCAAATATTGAACGATTTTTTTCTCTTAGAGAAAAGATTTACCAAGAAACTATGGCTTCATTGGAGGTAGCTCATCGGCTGGTTTCGTCATTAAAAGAAGATTTAAATGGGGAGTTGGAAAGATTAGAGATCCACATTGACGTGGGGAACAAAGGGCCAACCAGGGAGATGATCAAGGAGGTGGTAGGAATGGTATCGGGCAATGGTTTTACTGCCAAAACAAAGCCGGACGCTTATGGCGCTTTTGTGGTGGCCGATCGGTATACTTAAGATCAGGGAAAAGAGAAAAAGTGAAGTTTATCCTTGACTTGTTTTTGAAGTATCTTTTTATGATGAAATTAGAAGGCATAAGAGAGCAAAATTTGGTTTATCGGATTAGGAGCGAGTTTGGTTGATGACCGGTTAAATTATTTTGATAACAGTAAGGATAGCCAGACCCGAGAACAGGGGGATCAAAAGATTATCGTCTATTTTTTTGCCCTTAATTTTAGGCTCGCTAAACTCTAAGGCAAGAGTGACCAAGCCACCGGTAACTGCGGGAATGAGAGGAACGTATTGAGAAGTGATTAAAGTAACAGCGAAGAATGAAGCTATCGCCGCCTCCAGGCGTTTTTTTTGACCTGAATTTTGCAAAAACGATCCGGTCAGAGCGTTGACCGAGTCGCCAATGGCCAAGTTTAAAATAGCTGCCAAGGCAATGTTTCTGGGGAAGATCATCCAAGAAGTAAAAGCGCTGAGGGTAAAAAGTAGCGGCCCAATAACAAGAAATTTTGCTTTTTTATTTCGTTCAAAATAGCTGATTATTTTTCGAATGCCACTCGGTAGAAATGGAGAAATAAGAACAATAAATAAAACGGCGATTAGCCAGTAGAAAAAAAGTCGACGGGAAAGGATCTGATAGTCAAGAAGAAAAACAAGAAGAAAACCATAGAACAAGTGAATGATTTTTCTTCTAATATTAGGGTTTTTTTTCCAGGCAAGAGCTTTTTTGCTTTGAGCCATCAGATAAATTCCCCAAAAGATAAAAGTAGCGATGAAAAAACCACCAAAAATGTCTTGGGGATAGTGGAGGCCAAGGGCAACTCGGGAGTAGGCGACAACAACAAGGATGGCAAACCAGAGCCAGGATAGCTCAGGGAAGATAAAGGTTAAAATCCAGGCGAAAATAGTAACCACCGCCGTGTGCAGGGAAGGAAATGAATAGTCTTGGGGAATATTTGTGTGTATTCCCAAAACTTGAGGATCTTTTAAGAATGGGCGGGGATAAGCGGTTATTTTTTTGACCAGCTGACCGATAAATATCGTGACTGACTCAGCGGGGAGAAAAAGAGCTAAAAAGTACTCCCTTTTTTTAATAAACCCAATTACTAAGGGAATAATGGAGAGAAAAACGATTAGAAAGGGGGAGTTGAGAAAACCTGCCCAGCTCATTTTTTAATTTTCC
>CAZHZZ010000032.1:3125-6371 GCA_964537585.1 uncultured Gammaproteobacteria bacterium
TCGTCAACGGTGCCTCTTTTATCAATCGCCCATTTTCTTAGGTTTTGAATTTTTAGGTCTAACGCCTTGATTTCTCTTGCTTTCTTGATCATGCTCCATTCCCGAAAAGGGATAAAAAGATCAGGAAAAAGAGTAAGGATGTCTATTCTCATTAGTTGGATTGTAGCATGAAGCAAGCTTTTTAAGGATTGATTTTTTTAATTTTAAGAATTCGGTCAACTCGGAAAACACGCTCGTCTTGACGCTTAAAACAGTAAGCTTTGAATCCCAGATACTTTACCTCTCGATATTCCATTTTACCAATAGACCGGGGCTGAACTTCTCGCAGGGATTTTTCGTCATTTGGTTTCAGGTAAGTTATTTTGAGCCGCGTTTTATTGACGATGGCCTCTTTGATAATGGCGATTCTTTCCTCATTTGACAATAATTCTTGCGCTTTTTTGTATTGGAGGTCACTCAGAAACTTTACTACTCGCCAATCGAGAAGGAGGTGCTTTTTTTCGATTGGTTTTTTAAGAATTATTCCTTCCAGACTGGTACAGCGACTTAGAGCAACATAAGTTTGTCCGTGAGCAAAGGCGCCTTGTCCAATATCGATAATTGCCTTTTTGAAAGTTTTTCCTTGCGACTTGTGAATAGTGATTGCCCAGGCGAGCATAAGTGGGTATTGGGAAAAAGAGCCGGTGGTTTCGGACTCGATCCGGCCATTATCTTTATTAAAAGAAAAGCGAAACATTTCCCAGACGTGAGGGAAAACCTCAACGATTTTTTTATTTTCAAGCTTGATGACAATTGCCTCCGCCTGTTTTTCTTTAATATATTTTACATTGATTATTTTGCCAATCGTGCCATTAATCCACCTTTTTCTAGCATCATTATTAACCAGCATTATTTGCGCGCCGACCTTTAATTTTAAATCGATTAATGTTGGCAGGGCTCTTTTTTGGAAGGATCCGGTGAGACTGCCTTTAAAGATAAATGGTTTTTCCTTAATTTTTGCTAAATTTTTGCGATTTACTTCTTGAGCCTTTTTATTAGTGGTAGTCAGATAGATAAAAAGCTGATTATTGGGCAATTGAAAATTTGGATCAAGTCGCTGGTTGAGTTTTTGAAAATGGCTGGCCGTTATTGACCTATTCCTTACTCCATTTAAAATATCAATAAATCCTTGGTCGCTTTGGCGGTAGATTCTCTGCAGTTCGACAAATTCTATTTTTAAATCGGCAAAGACATGGGCATCAAAGAAATAATGGCTTTTATAAACAGAGGTAAAGATTTGTCGCTCTTCTCCGGTTACTACCGGTGATAATTGATACAAATCACCGAAAAGTATTATTTGAGCGCCACCAAAGGGCAAATGTTTATTTTTACCGTTTAGCCGCATAAATTGATCAACGCAGTCGAAAAGATCAGCCCTTACCATGGAAATTTCGTCAATAACAATTGCCTCAAGTTTTTTATACAGTCCTTGTTTTTTTCTGTTTTTATATTGTTGTCTTACTTTTTTTACGGTAATATCCGGCTTAAAACCAAAAAAAGAATGGATTGTTTGTCCTTTAATGTTAACGGCGGCAACGCCGGTGGGGGCGAGAACGGCAATGTTTTTTTTGGTTTTATTACGAAAGTGTTCAAGAAGAGTGGACTTACCGGTACCGGCTCGACCGGTAATGAAGATGTTTTCAGAGGAATTTTCCATTACCTTGAGGGCTTTTTTAAATTGGGGATTAATGTCTAGTTTTTGTTGCATAGGGGGTCTTTGATATTTTTGTTGCGTAATTTTATAAAATTTAGTAAGCTAAAATCAGATAAATAATTATTAACAGTTTCTTAATAAGAATACATTAAGCTCGTATAATACTCAAAAAGAGGTTAATATTACGAAGAAGGTTTGCGTAGTAACTAGTTATGTGAAATTTTCTTTCCCTTACTCAGTGCAAATCTTTATATATTTTTAAATATTAATAACATTATTATGAAAATCGCAATCTGTGGAAGTATGTCATCTGCACGTCAAATGATAGACGTAAAAAAAGAATTACTTAAAAATAATCACGAAGTAATATTGCCAAAAAATACAGAAGAATACGCCAATGAAGTTTTAGCTGAAGAAATTGCTCATAAGTCTACAAAAAATAAGATTGAAAATGATTTGATTCGTGATTATTTTAGAGAAATCAAAGATGCTGATGCCGTATTGATAGTAAACATAGATAAAAACGGAATTAATAATTATGTAGGAGGTAATTCTTTTTTAGAAATGGGCTTTGCTCATGTTTTAAACAAAACGATTTTCATATTAAATGATATTCCAAACATGATTTACACTGATGAAATTTTAGCTATGAAACCGATAATTCTTAATAATGATTTTTCTAAAATTTAATGATTGTAAGGGAAAGAAAACTCAAGGGGACGTTGCGCTTTCTTTCGAATTTCAAGCCTTTTTCGTTTTATTAATAGTATGACAATAAAATTTATATCAGTGGATTTCCAGAAAGATTTTTCTTCCAAAAGCGGGGTTTGTTATAAGCCACGCCAAAGTGTTGAATTTGTTAAAGATACTCTTGTGCCTTATTTGAGAAAACACAACATAAAAATTGCTGAAATTATTTCTGACTACCGACAACCTCGTCCAGGAGATACAGGAGATTGTTGTCATCCTGGCGAATTAGGTTATGAATCTGAAATTCCTGAAGATATAAAACTAAAAGATGTTTGGATTAAATGTATGAATTCGCCGGTCTGGACAAGAAAAAATATTGGTCATGCCAACAAAAAGCCCGGACTTCCTTTTCAAGATACAAATGCTTTTGATAAATGGTTAAATAAAAATGTTGGCAAGCCCAAAGATTTGGACGAAGTTGTCTTAATTGGTTTAACTTCCGATTGTTGTGTTTTATGTACGGCACAAGAATTGAGCTGGCGTGGCTACAATGTTAGCATTTTGGAAGAAGCAGTTGATAATTATTCTGGAAAGCCACAAGAAAAGAAGCAGACGCTTTACAATCCGCCTTTAACAAATTGGGCGAAAGCTATTTCTTGGAAGACGCTCAAGGGCAAACTCTGAAATTTCCCTTCGGGATGTTGCACTAAATTTCAGCCCTACGGGGAATATAACAAGGATTATGGGGTTACGAAGTCTTGCAGGCTTCTCCACCCAAATCGTGCTACGCACGATTTCTCATAATTCTAACGTTATATTCAATATTACTCGGGTGGGTTCTTAAACAAATTATTTAAATAGTA
>CAZHZZ010000033.1:0-6332 GCA_964537585.1 uncultured Gammaproteobacteria bacterium
CGGTCAATTGAATTTATAAATCAAGATTTTCCCTCGGTAATCGCCAACTCTTTTTTAAAGTTTAATTTTAATATCTTTTGGCAATCTCCGCCTATTGCTTTGATTGTTTACCCTCTTGCCCATATTTTTTTAACTGTTGCTTATTTCTTAATTGTTAAAAGACTACCGAAAAGATTAAGACGAATAATTTTGATAATTACAATAATTTTTTTTGGTCTTTACCTATACAAAACAATATCCGGAGACCCAAGGGTGGTTTTATAAAATTCTTGCTTAATTACCACTTCTATTAAAAGCCGTTTTTAAATGGCTTTCTCTAAAAAAATTCCGACAAGGTAAGACGATTTTCGAAATGGGAGAAAAATCCTCTTGTATATAAAAATATAAATTGTAGACTTGGCCATGTTTGTTATTCAGATATTGGTCGTAACAACGACACTGGCTTTGTTCTCTTTTTTAATTTCCGCCCTGTTTAAAAAATTCGGCAGAGAAAAAAAGTTGGATTTATTTTTCGCATGTCAAAAAATAAATCAATAATTGATCTGGGGTTTTTTCTAACTGATTTTTCCAGTTTATTCATATCGGTTCTTTTTGCAATATGCATCCTTTTAGGACAGCTTAAATACTGGAAGAAATAACAACCGATCTTCCTTAAAAATGTTACCAATAAGCTCCAACTTGTCTCCTATAGTGTATAATTAAACTTACTAACCCTTAGACGGACGCTCATATCTCCCAAAAGATTTAGTTTTTTTGTTTCATTTTTTAAATATGATAAAAGCGGATATTTTTGACGTATTGGTGATCTATTCCAGCCGACTGGCAGTTAGCGCAAATTCTGCCAGGCTCTCACCGACTCCTTTTCTAAAAGGTTCGTCAAGCCAGTCTTATAACATCGTTTATGGGTACTTTCTAGAAACTTGCAAGAAAAACAACCTGAAAGCAGCCTTCACTACTTCCAACGACATTATCTCTGCCGGAAAATGCAGCAGTTATTGGACTTTTGAAAACGGTCATTGGAAAAAAATCCACAAACCGGCTTTCTCCAAACTGATTTTTGACAAGTTTTCTCCAGTTAGTAAAAAAATTAAAGCCAATCGAAGACTTCTTTTTTCATCACCAGAAATTAAACCTTTTAATCAACCGAAGATTTTTGATCTGTTTTTCGACAAACAAAAAACTTACAGTAAATTGACCTCATTCTCAATCCCCACCACAACTATTAAAGAAACTTCCATAAAAAGTATTAAAAAAGCACGAAAATCCCTTAAAAGAATCATTGAATCTCACCCGAATAAAAATGATTTTTCCAGCGATATCGTCATGAAGGATCGGTTTGGAGCCGGAGGAATTAACGTCTATAAATTCAAAACAAACCAAAATGACAAAATAATTAACTCTTTAATCAACCACCCAAAAAAGTCATTTATTATCCAGGCATTTGTTAAGTTTGATAAGGGATACAGTTATCGAAGTTTGCCGACATCAACCGATATCAGATTGATATACATGGGCGATAAAATTGTTCAATCATACATCAGAATGGCCAAGGACGGAGATTTTCGCTGTAATGAACATCAAGGAGGGACTTTAAAGTATATCTCCACGGGTCAGGCGCCGGCTAGCCTTATTGCCACGTCTAAAAAAATTGTCAAAAAGCTCGGCAAAAAAAACTCCCTTTTCGCTCTCGATTTTATTATCAGCAACAACAAAAACATTTATCTCGTTGAAGGCAATACCGGCCCCGGCCTAGATTGGAATCTAGCGGTTAAAAAAAATGAAATTGAATCTCATAAACTGATTAAGATTATTGTTAAAAAGCTCTATAAGCTTGTCCACTCGCCAATAGTTTTAAAAGTCGAAAATAAAACTGGCGTTGCTCTTAAAAACCTTAAAACAACTAATGGGGCCTTAGCCCCTCCCGGTAATCTAGCGGTTAATTAAAGTCACTTTTGCTATTTATCTAAACAGCCTCTATACTTAAAATTACTCAAATAGTTTTTGGGGAAAATATGAAAAATTCTAAATTTAGAAATAGATCGGGAAAAAGAGATTTTTATAAAAGAGAGTTATCTTTATACGATGCGGTTTGTGATCAATGTGGCAAAGACTGCCAAGTTCCTTTTAAGCCAAGCAGAGATAAGCCAATATACTGTAGCGATTGTTTTGAAAAAAGAGGAGGAAAAGAAGGGCGGCCCGGTCAAAGGAGATCAAAAGGACGTCCATTCGGCAAGAGAGAGCAAAGTAGACCTCAAAATAAAAATGATACTGCAACCCTAAAACTTACAGAAGAAATTAAAACCCTTAACCTTAAGCTTGATGCAATCATTAATCTACTGTCGACGAAAGAAAAAAAATCTTCCTCTGCTAAAAAATAATTTAGGGTTTTCTATTGTGTCTGTAAAACATACTTCTCACTTGGAAAAATAATGATTATTTATGCCGGTAGATTACTGCCTGCTTGTCTTCATAAACCGCTTGCCAGGGGTATTTTTGGCTTTTTTTTAATTCCAAATCAAGAAAAGTGCCTCGACCAATCAAAAGACAGTCGGCCCTATATTTCTCTAAGCGCTGGTTAAAGCCGGGCCGGGTTTGCAAAATTTCTAAATAAATAGAGTAGGGGCTTTTCTTTTCCGGCGTAGGCCAAGCGGGCATCCGTCCATCGACGAAAGTCTTTGTTCGGGGTAACTGCCAAGCCAAAAAGCCACCCCATTCGTAAGTATTATAAAGATAGTGGCAAAGATGAGGTTTTTCTTTTAAAAATTCCACCGCTGGGCAAGGCTGGCTAACCCTACTTTGGCAAATAAAATGCCAGTGGCGGTCAATTTTAGGCCAATTGGTAATTCTTATTAGAACTAATCCCAAAGAAAGAGGGACAATTCCCCATCGGATCCACTTTTTAGGAAAAGAAAGAGGGGAGATAAAAAAGAGCCAATAAATAGAAGCCAGGCCGAAAAAGGGCAAGTGGCGACGAGCCTTTAAACTTAAAAAGGCAAAAAAGAGCCAACTAAAAGTCAGAAAGAAAATATGTTTTCTTTGAAGCCGGGTTGACTTACTAGCGTTATTTTTTAACAAAAGACAAATCGATAAAAGAACCGTTATTAGTATAAAAAAGAAAATCAAGGCGGTAGCATAAATCTTCCCCGGTGGTGTCCATTCGGCAATTAGCTTGTTTAACGGATACCAAGAGTGGCGGATTACTTCCCGGTACACGCCCAGGCCAAAGGGATTAATAAGAGTGGCCAAAAAACTAACTAAAAGAGCCGAGCTTAAAAATTTAGCTCGGGCAAGGTTTTTTTGCCAAAATGACTCCATTCCCGCAATCGCCAAAAGGATCAAGCCTAAAATAAAACCACCATGTAGATTAGCCCAAAAAACAAAGGCAAGAAAAAAGAAAAAAAGATGTTTTCCTCGAGATGGTTTGTCTCGGGTTAAATACCAATAAAGCCAGGAACAGCCCATCAGACTGAATAATTGACTGCGGTAACCTAAAGAAGCCACCGGCGCAGTAAAAAAAATCATCAGCAGGACAGTTAAGGGGGCGTCATTAATCATTTTTTTAGAAAAGATAAAGGGCCAAAAAATGGCGGTGGTCACCAGAGCGCCAGCAAAAGCAATACCCCAAAAGCCTATCCAGTGATAGATTAAAAAAAGAGTCAACTGGTAAAAAGAATAACTTTGCCGCCAATAATAATGGGGAAGAAGAAAAGTAATTTGGTTTACTCTCATAATCTGATGGTTTTGAAAAATATATTGACCATAGCGCAGATGCCAGCCTAAATCGGGGTCAATTGGCGGCAAAATGTAGTAGAAAAATAAACCCACAAACAAAATTATTCCTGCTAAAAGAAAGAAATTATTTTTTTTAAACTTCATGATAAAAAAGCAGTTAATTGAAAATATCTTACCTTTTTAAAAACTAATTATAACTTTTTTCAAAAAACTAAAAATTGGTAATTTTTTAATCCGGAAAATTTATTTAGGAATAAATGGCTAAACGTGTTATAATCCTTCTCGTTAGCTTTAAATGATAATCAGTAATTAATTGCTGATCTTGAGCCGGTTTTCTTGATTAAGGTATTTGTCTTTAAGCACCACTACCGGATACAGTGGGCTTCCATATCTTCCTTTTTTTAAATCGCCTCCTTTTAAAAGCCATTTGTATAATAAGATGAGAAATTTTAAGGGTGGTCGTCGCGCTAATTTTCGTGGACGAAGTAATCGGTCCTCCGGTTACCATTCGTTTACTGCTCGCGCCAAAATTCATCGCCAAAGACAAGGACACAAAGGGCCTCGTTTAAACCCGCTTATGTTTGTTAAAAAAGGGGTTGATGTTATTAAAACGCCATATATACCAACAAATAGCTTTGCGGATTTTCCTCTGAACGAAACTGTCAAAAAAAATATTTTAGCCCATGGCTTTGACAAGCCAACCGCGATTCAAGATCAGGCAATACTGCCTATATTGGCAGGAAAAGATCTGGTGGGCACCGCCCACACCGGCACCGGGAAAACGGCCGCTTTTTTACTACCCTTGATCACCAAGGTAGTCAAAGATCGCCATCAAAAAGTTTTGATCGTAACCCCAACTCGCGAACTGGCGGCGCAAATTCAGGATGAATTTAAATTATTTAGCCGAGGATTGGGGATTTTTTCTACGTTGTGTATTGGCGGCGCCTCCTTGAACCTTCAGGCTAACCAACTGTCCCGTCAACCAAATTTTGTGATTGGCACCCCGGGGAGAATTAAGGATTTGGAAAAAAGACATATTTTAAACTTAACCCATTGCAGGAACGTAGTCCTGGATGAGGTTGATCGTATGTTGGATATGGGATTTATTCATGATATTCGCCATATTGTTTCGTTTTTGCCAAAACCGCGCCAATCTTTGTTTTTTTCGGCCACGATACCAAAGGGAACTCAACTGATAATGCAAAGCTTCTTGACTAATCCGGTAACCGTGTCTGTAAAAACCGGCACGACTCTGGGAAATGTTGATCAAGATATTGTCCGCACACGGGGTAAAAATAAACTGGAAATCCTCCACCAACTATTAATCAAAGAGGAATTTAAAAAGGTTTTGGTTTTTGGCCGAACCAAACGAGGGGTGAACAAACTGGAGGTAAATTTAATCAAAAGGGGCTTTAAGGCGGTAGCCATTCATGGCAACAAAACCCAAAGGCAAAGGTCGCGAGCACTAAGGATGCTGAAAAACAACGAGGTGCAGATTTTGCTAGCCACCGATGTCGCCAGTAGAGGGATTGATATAGAGGATTTGACCCATGTCATCAACTACGATGCGCCGGGAACATATGATGACTATGTTCATCGAATAGGGAGAACGGGAAGGGCCGGGAAAAAGGGCGTCGCCCTCACTTTTGTTGACTAAATATATTGACCAGTCTCCTTGGCAATATATAGTCGGTAAAATGAGGTGGCCATTCAAAGAGAGTTTGCCTGCGAGGAAAGATCATCAAGGTCGGAAGAAGCACTGTCCACCTTCAGAGAATTAATATCTTTTTCTATATCTTGAACCGTATCTCCGGCCGACAAAGTGGGAACGGCTGTTTGACTGACTGTAGGGGTCGGCGACAACGAAGAAGTAGTTTGTGGTGCTTGTTCGATGTTCATCATCTCTGGACCCATCTCCGATCGCCGTAAGTAGCTCATCCAAGTAAGGGCGGCAGCCAAAGCCACTACCAATAAAAACATTACCGCGGCTACCAGTAAAATCAATTGGCGAGACTTGTCTTCAAACTGTTCCTGACCATCGTCTGCTATTTTTTCCATACTTATTTTTCCCTCACCCCTCTTAACTGTTTTAACTGTGCCAACACTCCTCTTAAGCTTTGGCGCGCCCCAACAACCGCCCTTCTGGTCACTCCCAGGTCCGAACGCAAAGCGCTGATTGTCTGATGGGCGCTTTGTCCCAATTTTTCTTCATCACTGATCTGTATTACATAATCCTTACCCTCTTGTTCTTCAACTATCGACCGCGCCCTATCCAACTCTGTTCGAGCTTGGGCAATTGCCTCATCAACTCCCGACACATCGACTCCTTTTTCTTTCAAGCGGGCTGAACGCCGACTCATCTTGTCCAAAACTTTATCAAATTTATCCAAAAGGAGGGTAAAGTGAGTTGTCCGCCGTTTGTTTATCTTATTGAGATTATTATTAACCCGCTCCAAAATATTTTTCTTTCTTTTATCGCGAATCTTTCTGATTTTGTCGGCAAATTCTTGCCTTTTTTGCCTAATCTCATCCTGATTAACTATCCGGCGACTTTTTATCGCCCGAATTCTCTGACCTTTTTTAGAAAAATCCTTGCTCTT
>CAZHZZ010000034.1:0-6151 GCA_964537585.1 uncultured Gammaproteobacteria bacterium
GCAAGTACCGGCATTTCTGACACGGTTGATAAACAGAACAGGAGGCGCGCTGACAGTTTATTCGCCCCCCCCTAAGGGCAATTTCCAGTCGCTCTAAGTGGCGGAGGAGGGAAGCCTTAACATAAACTAAATCTCCCTTTTTTAATCCAACGTTTTGCTTGATAAATTCGGCCGCTTCCAGGGGATTTTGGTGGAGAGAGATATTTGTTTTCCGGTTATTGATTTGCCCGGCGATATGCTTGGTCAACGGTCCCACACCAAGAAAAAAGTCAGGTTTTACTTCTTCTACTATTTTCCCTATTTTTTGATGACTTTTGACTGATTGTTTGCCCAACTCCCCCATTTCTCCCATGACGACGATTGTTCTTTTGTAAAACTTTTTTAGCTCGTCAACTGTTTTTAAGCCGGCCTCGGCAGAGGCGGGATTAGAACGGAGACGATCGTTTAAGAGCGTAGAGCCGTTGACAAACTTTTCCATAGACATTCTTCCCTTTAGGGGCTTTAGTTTTTTAACAATCGTTTTTAGCTTATGAAAATCTACTCCCTGGTCATCGGCAACCGCCATGGCGGCCATGAAAGATTGGGCGAAATGACGACCAAAAAGATGAGTTTTTAGCGATAAGCTTTTGCCTGTTTTTCGACTGACGATAACGTACCGGGTGCCTCGAGGGGTAAGGTGAGCGGCTTTTAGGTAGTAGTCTGCCTTTTTATTCTGATCGAGAGAGTAGCCGACGGCCCTTGTTCCCTTAGCCAGCGCTTTTACCCGAGAATCATCTTGGTTATAAATGAGCAGGCCGGTTTTTTTTAAAGCCTTTACTATTTTCCCTTTTTCTTTAACTATCCCTTTGATTGAGCCGAGGAGCTTTTTGTCGGCGTGAACCGGAGTGATGCCGGTAAAAACCACCAAGTCAGGCTTAAAAAGTTGCCGGTGAAAATCCATCTCTTGGCGGTGGTCAACCCCCACCTCTAAGACGACCCAGCGGTGGCGCTTTCTTATCCGCAAAATAGTTTGCGGCAGATTAAAAAGGGTATCCAGGTTGGTGTCTGTCTGTATGGCGGGAGCCTGTGTTTTTAAAAGTTGAGTGATTATTCTGGTGGTGGATGTTTTTCCAAAACTGCCGGTGACGGCAATAATCGTTACTTGGGGGTTAAGCTTAAGCCAAATGAAAGCCAGGTAATGGGTTAGCAAGTGGCGAGGCTTTTTCCATCCGGGGAGATGGTACAATTGCCATTGTTTTTTAATGCTCAGTCGGTTCATTTTTTATTTTTGCGTTTTGTCCGGAACTTATTTTTTCTAAAATATCCGGCTGACACGGTCCTAGATTCTTTTAATGACCCCACCCAGGTTTCTTAATCGCTGAGGGAGGTTTTCGTAACCACGGTCGATAAGCTCGGCATTATTAAGAACACTTTCCCCTTGGGCAATCAAGGCCGCCAGAGTAAGAGTGGCCCCGGCGCGAATGTCATTGACGTTTATGGTCGCTCCCTTTAATTTAGTAGGGCCATAAATGTAGACGCCGTGCCGATATTCGGGCTGGTTATCTTCTTGGTTAAAGTTGTAGTATGTCTTTGGATCAGTTGGCTGTGGGTTAAAATATTTGATTTTTGCCCCCATTTTTTCCAGGCCGATGGCAAACTGAAAGCGAGAGGGAAAAATTCTTTCAATGATGGTGCTTTTTCCCCAGGCTTGAGTCATCAGGGTAAACCAAAGGGCTTGCCAGTCGGTCATAAACCCCGGATGAGGCTGGGTTTCTACACTGGTGGGGCGGATTCTTTCCTGGAAAGATACTTTCATTTCGTTAATTCCCACCTCTACCTTGGCGCCGGCTTCTTTCAGCTTGGCTATAAAAGCGGTTAGGTGGCGAGTATCAATATTAAAAATAGAGATAGAGCCTTTGGTTCCCAGGGCGGCGCAGGCAAAAGTAACCGCTTCATTCCGGTCGGGAATAACCAGATGTTTGGCTCCTTTAAACTTTTTAGCGCCCTTTATTTTTATTACCCTGGGGCTGATTCGCTTTATATTGGCGCCAATTTTATTCATATAGCAAATCAAGTCGTCTACCTCCGGCTCGGCGGCGGCGTTTTCTAAAATTGTCTCTCCTTCCGCCCAAGAGGCGAGCATAATCATTGTATCGGTGCCGGTATGGGTGTTTTTTTCAAATCGATAACGGGTTCCCTTTAGCCTTTTTTTTAGTTGAAACTCTATGTGTGTTTCTGTTGACTTGACGGATACGCCCAGAGCTTCAAAGCCGGCAAAATGTCGTTTTAAGGGCCTCTTTCCGATTTTGTCCCCGCCCGGCCAAGGAATTAAGGCCTTGCCAAACCGATAGAGCAAAACTGGAGCAAACATGGTTGAACTTCTTGACTGTTTCCCCACTCCGGAGGGAATAGCGCTTTTGTTAACTCCCCTAGGGTTAATGCGGACGCTGTGTTCGCCGATTTCTTTAAAGCTTCCTCCTAAATACTTAATAACTGAGAGGGATATTTTTGTTTCTCCGGCCTTGGTAATGTTGCTAAAAAGAGAAGGTTGGTCGGCAAAAAGAGAGGCAATAAGCAGTTTAAAGCCCGAGTTTTTTGCTCCCCTGACGGCCACTTCGCCAGACAAAGGATTACCGCCCTGGATAATTAATTTTGCCATTAGCTCCTCCTTTTTAACCTTTTATATATTTCTTTTTTGATGTTTTCTCCCCGCAGTCCCCCGGAAGACATAAAAACAACTACCCCGCTTTGGTTTACCGCCTCTTCTACTTTTTTTACAACTTCTTCATCAATAGGAATGTAGCTGGCTTTGGTTTTTCCTCTGCCTATTATTTTAACAAAGTCCCGCCCCGTTGCTCTTTGGGTGGGAGGAGTGTTTTTTCTAAAAGTAACCTTGGTAATGAACACTTGTTGGGCGTCAGCAAATGCCCCTCGGTAGTCTTTTAGGGCGCTTTTTTTTTGTAAAAAACCGGCGTGAGGGTCAAAAATCACCAAAATTTTTTCTTTCTTAAACCTATTCCTGAGAGCTTTTAGGGCGGCCTTAACTCTGATAGCCGACTGGGCAAAATCATCATAAAACCAAACTCCGCCGGGATTGCCCCATGATTCCAGCCTCCTTTTTACCCCTTTGAAATCCCGCAAAGCCTTTCTTATCGTCGGAAAATCAACCCCCAGGTTATAGGTTAAGGCAATTGCCGCCAAAGTGTTTTCGATGTTGTATCGACCGATTAAGGGGATTTTAAAGTCAATTATTTTCCCCTGATGTAAAACAGAAAACTCGGTGCCTTCTTTTTTAAATTCTATCTTGGCCAGTTTCCAGTCGGCCGGATCATTTTTATTAGTGGAGTAATACTGAACCGGGCATTGAGCCGAGGAGACGACCTGTTTGATGTTCTCCCCCCTAAGGTTAGCGACCAAAAGACCATGGGAAGGAATTAGTTTAACAAAATCCTGAAAGGCCCTGACATATTCCCTTTCGCTTGAATAAACATCTTTATGTTCCCATGAGGCGGCGGTAATAATGGCAAACTTCACCTTGTAATTAAGAAATTTAGGGCCGCTGTCAAAATCAATTTGTCGATAAGCGTATTCATCGGCCTCAATTACGGACAAAGGAGAAGTGGTCAATCTTAAGTAATCGGCAAAATTATTAGGCTGTTCGCCGATAAAATAAGTGGGATTTTTGCCCGCTTTTTCTAAAATCCAGGTTACTAAGGCGGTAGTGCCCGTTTTTCCGTAAGTGCCGGCGACACAAACTGATTCCGGTTTAATTAAGAATTTGGCTAAAGCTTGGCTGTGGGAAATGAGGGGAATTTTTAATCGCTTGGCTTTTTGATACTCAGGATTATTCGGGTCCAAGATTAAACTACTGCCACCCACGATGACCAGATCAGTGTCTGCGGAAAGATTTTCTTCCCGGTAGCCTCGCAGACATTTGATCTTGTTTTTTTTCAGATATGCCGCCGCCGGATCATAAATTTTTTCCTGATCCGACCCGGTCACTTTCCAGCCCAGATCCTCTTGAAACAACTTTGCCAGCGCGGCCGTACTTTTCCCGGCAATGCCAATGATGTGAACTTTCTTTTTCATTTAAAATTTGCTATGGGCAAGTTTTTTGTAATCATCGCTTTTAAAACTGTGGGCGAATTTGTTTAAATTATTATTAAGCCACTTAAGTTCCTCAGGGCGATCAGACCACGTCACCCCGTTAAAAAACTCAAACCCCGGGTAATTGCGCTTGTAATTAGTCTTTCCGTAAACTGTTCCCAGGTAAACATATTTTTTATTCTTGCTTATCGCCCACTTGATTACTTCCAGTCCCGCCCTGATTGTTAGCCCGGTATGTTTATATTTGGGATTTTGAAAACTGTATCCCCAGTGAACAAAATTAGGCTCCCCTTTTAAGATCGAATAATAACAAGGTTTTCCCCTTTCCTCTTGAGCTGTCAGCGCCCAGTTGAAATAATCACCCCTAAACAGGCGTTTTATAGAAGAAGCGGGAATTTTCCAGCCCATTTTGCCGGCCCACTCCTTACAGGCTTTTTGTGTCTTCGGTTGGTAGTCGATTTGATCCAGAGGCTTTATGGAGAAGGTGAATTGATCAGTTTTTTTCATTATTCTTTTGTTTTCTGAAGAAAGCCGATATTTATCCAGGTTAGATCGGCTACTGCGAGAGAGATAAAACCGCTGCGGGTTGTTTCTAAAAGGCAAAAATCCTTTTTGATAGATGTCTTCCTCCTTATCATCTTTTTCTCTGATCAAAAGTATCTGGTAGGGGAAAAAATATTTTTGATAATCTGATTGGGCTTCAGCAAATATTATTTTCATTTTTCTCTTAGAGCGGTTTTAACGGCCTGGTATTCTGACCAAGGGTATTCGGTCTTCCCGTAGCACATTGACGTTTCGTGTCCTTTACCGCAGAATATGGCGGCATCTCCCTTTTTAACTAGTTTTCTGATGGTGAAGTTAATTGCCCCTTGACGATTGCTAATGGTGAAAAATACCTTGTCTTTTTTTATCTTATTAACCTCACCGGCTTTTTTTTGCGCCAGCTTCTTCATCCCCCCCCGACGACAGCCCTTGGCGATTTGGGCAATAATACTGGCCGGTTTTTCTGTGCGGGGATCCTCTGAGGTTAAAACGGCAATATTGGCGTATTTGGCGGCCACTTCTCCCATGAGGGGACGTTTTTCCTTGTCTCGCTGGCCGGCAGCGCCAAAAACAACGATTAATCTTGATTTGGGAGCGATTTGTTTGACTGTTTTTAAAATATTTTCCAAACTATTGGGAGTATGGGCAAAATCAATTATAATATCTGCCTTTTTTTTGTTTTCTACAATGTTCATTCTCCCTTTTGGAGGAGGAATTGATTTTACCGACCGGGCAATTTGGGTCAAGTCAGTCTTGACGGTACTGCTGGCAGCGATTGCCGCCAGCAGATTATAGATATTAAAACGACCAATCAATAAAGAATTAATTTTAATTTTTTGTTGGCCATGTACTAAGGTGAAAGAGGTTTTTTTCAATCCCATTTTAATTCCTCGGGCGCGAAAATCAGCCGGATTGTCAATCGCGTAGGTAATTATCTTTTTGCCGGTACCATAAAGCTTTTTTTTCACGGTGGCAAAGCGCGGATCGTCTTTATTAAGAACAACAATGGGGGCCTTTTGCAGCAGTTTTAGCTTGGCCTGCAGATAGCGGTCCATTGTTTTGTGATAATCAAGATGTTCATGGCTTAAGTTTGTTAGTACCCCGACTTTAAACTGCACTCCCCAAAGGCGATGCTGGTCTAGTCCGTGAGAGGTCGCTTCCATCACCGCCCACTCTGTCTTTTTCTTGACCATGAGTTTTAAAAGCTTTTGTAATTGAAATGAGCCGGGGCTGGTGACATGAAGACCAAGGGGAATCGTTTCCTCGCCTATTGTGGCAAAAATAGTGGAAATAAGACCGGTTTTTACCTTTAAAGAATTGAGCAGATGGTAGGTGAGAAAAGCGGTAGTTGTTTTACCGTCAGTGCCGGTAATACCGATGATATTTAGTTGGCGAGAAGGCAAAAAATTGATCAAATTAGCCAAGACGGCTCCCGGCAGATGTTTAAAATTGTTTTTTGCCCATCGAAGTTTTCCCATAATAATTTGCTTGTGAAGGAATTATATCACGTAATTTATTTAGA
>CAZHZZ010000035.1:0-5847 GCA_964537585.1 uncultured Gammaproteobacteria bacterium
CTGGTTGCCGGGCGTGGATTCGAACCACAATTGGACGGTTCAGAGCCGTCTGTCCTACCATTAGACGACCCGGCATTTTTTCATGTTATTCTTTTGTTGGGCAGGGTGATTTTATCATTTTTTAGCCCCAAGATAAAAGTGGGTATTAAGATAATTGGTATACTAAACAAAATAAAAGTTAAAAACGCAAAGTGAAAAAGGCAAGTGATAAAAAAACAAACGAAACGATTAGGAATGTTTCAGGCTTTTCCAGGACAATTTACAAACTTCACCAAGAAACAAAACCCTCCCAAGAAGAGTTTCTAGACCCTTGGAGCTCGCTAAGGCCTTCTTTTCTAATTAAAAAAATATCGCGAGATATTATGGGATTTTTTAAGAACAAGGGTGGCGCTCCTGATTTTGATGGCTGTTTTCGTTTGAAAAATGGCTCTATCGATTTGGATCAAGTTTATGATCGCTGGGCTCTACTTTTTCCGGCTCGCACTTACTTGCCCCCGGATTATCCCCATCTCCAGCTTTGGTATCTAACAAAACGATTTGACCCCTCCTTAAAATCTATCCCCGACAAGGAAGTGGGCTTGTTAGCCAGCATTAGTTCTTTGATGGCCGAAAAGTATCAAGATTATGCTTCGATGGGCAAGAAAGGATCGTTTGCCTTTGGTTTTAATTCTACTCCTTTTTCTTTTATCCGTAACAAAGAAGGACGATATTATTCCGGTGGCGAATCGGTGCGCTTGTTTCATGCTCATTTTCTCCTCTTTCCTCCAAAGGAAAAAATGTACAAATTTAGGGTAAATAAAAAAGATTTGTATCTTGTCTATCCAACCGATTTTTCCAGAGAGTTGTTCAAAATAATTGCCAATTCTAAAAAAATTGTTGATCAAGTGTTTGGCAAGATGAAGCCTAAGGTGGGAGAGAGAGGCTTTGAATTTAGCTACCCTCTTTCTGGTGACTTAGACACAGACATGAAGAAACTTTGGTATTTTTTCAAGCGTTTGGACGATCTTTTCTCTCGAATCGAGTTGATGCTTATTCATTCTTTTTATCAAGGTGGTGACGAATTTATTGCCGAGGTGGAAAAATTTATCAAGACCAAGGACGTGACGGAGAATCAGGATGAGCTGTCGAGGTTGATCTTGGCCGGCAAAGAAAGGGAGATAGGTCAGATCAGATCTTTTTTAAAAAAAGGATTAGAGCGGGTGGCTGCCGACTATCAAGCCGAGCTTGAGAGCAGTGACCTAGAAAGACTAGCTAATGGATTAACTATTAATGAGGAAGGGGATATCTCTTCATTCGTTTTTGGAGAAAAAAAGGTTTTGCGCCCGGGGATGGGTTATGGTTGTTTGGTAATTTTAAAAAAGAATCATTTTGAGGTAATGATTAATCCTTTGGATATTTTGGGATCAAAGGGGTTGATGGAGTCGTCCGGATATTGGGTTAAGAAAAAAATTATTTCCCATCAGCCTCCTAGCTGGTTAAGGTTTATGATGGCGGGCTTTCAGGCCTCCTGTTGATTTTTAAATTTTTTGCCGGGTTAAAGCGGGATTATAGATAACCTGGAGGTCTAAAAACACCTTTTTGTTAGTAATCAGTTCTAGTTCTTTCCTTGCTTTAATGCCAATATTTTTGATTACTTGACCATTTTTACCGATAATCATCGCCTTATATTTTTTGTTGTAGGTAAGAATATCGGCGACAATAACAAACATCCCCTTTTTTTCTTCCATTTTTTTTAAAACCACTGCAGTGGAGTAGGGTAGTTCTTGGCGCATAGTAAGAAAAACTTTTTCTCTGATAATTTCTTCGATAAATTCTTCCGCGGTTTGGTTGAGAACCTTCTTGCCCTGGAGTATTTTCGGGTCAAAGAGAGGAGTATCTGTTTTCGGTAAAAAGGAAAATATTTTTTCCAGCAGGGATTTAAGATGAGTTTGTTTGAGAGCAGAAATTTGAATAAAATCATCAAACTCTTCTTTTAAAAACTCATACTCGTAGGTGTAGTCCGGTTTTTTTATATCAATTTTGTTTATGACAAGAATTTTTGGCTTGTCCACCTTTCTTGCCAGTCCCAGGGCAATATTTTCTTCATCACCACGGCTTCGCGTCTTGTCAATCAGATAAACAACTACATCAGCCCAAGACAGAGTTTTACCCGGGATCAGGTTGATCTTTTTACTGGCCTGGTCAATTGTTTTTTTTAAAGCCCCCGGTGTGTCCCAGAAAACTATCTGACCGCGCTCGTCCCAATAAGCGGCCCTAATTATCCTTCTGGTTGTTTGCGGTTTGGGGGAAGTAATAGAAACCTTTTGATTAACAATTGAGTTTATCAAAGTTGACTTGCCGGCATTAGGTCGACCGATGATGACTACCTGGCCGGCTCTCATAGTTTCCTTGCTTGTATTATTCATTTTGCCCGGTGTTGTATTTTTTTAAATGGCGGTTAATTATATCTCCACGCTTTCCGTATTTTTTAAAGCCACCTCCATCAGCTTATTAATATTATATTTGCCTTCTTCTTTTTTCACCATTTCTATTCTACCCCTGGTAATAGGACTGGAGGGAATAAAGAGAGTACAGCAATCCTGGTGAGGTTGGATTGAGGTTTGAAAGGTATTTATCTTTTTGGCAACGCTGATAATAGTGTTTTTGTCCAAGCCGATCAAGGGGCGAAAAACGGGCAGAGAGACAGCTTGGTCTTGGACGGCGATATTTTCTATTGTCTGGCTAGCCACTTGCCCCAAACTATCGCCGGTTACCAAGGCTTGACAATTATTTTTTTCGGCTATTCTTTGCGCCAATCTTAACATCAGTCGGCGGTAAAGAATAATTAAGAATCTTTTGTTGACTTTAAGGTGGATCTCTTTTTGCGCTTCCAGAATAGGCACCAGAAATAGTTTTATTTTCTTTGGTTGGTAGTTTTTGAGGATTTGGACAATCTTTTTAGTTTTATTGATTGATTGAATGGAAGTTTGTGGGTAACTATGGAAGTGAACGAATAGGTTTTCTGCCCCCCTAGACATAATTTTATAGCCGGCAACAGGGGAATCAATTCCCCCCGAAAGCAGACATAGGGCTTTCCCGCCTGAGCCAACCGGCAACCCTCCGGGGCCGGGTAGCTTTTTGGTATAAACCAAAAGCTCATCATCCCTGCCGGACTCCACAAAAAAGGTAACATCAGGATTAGTCAAGTCTACTTTTTTAAGATTTTTTTGCCTGACCACATCTCCTAGGTTAACCTCCATTTGTTTGCTTGTTATCTTGTTAATTTTGCTTGACTGATGGCTGATTTTGGCTCTGATAGCAAAGGTTTTGAACTTTTTTTTAGAGGCCAGTTTCTCAATTCTTTTTTCTATTTCCCCGAATTTTACCGGAAGCACTTTGGCTGACCAGGCGATTCCAAAGGTGTTTTTTAGGGCACTTCTTATTTTTTCCGTTGTGATGGTCTTTAAAATAATTTTTCCCTGCAATCTTTTGGTGACCGCTTTTTTGATATTTTTTTGACCAAGAGAGGCTTTGATATTTGTGGTTAATTGTTTTTCAAAGTAGGCGCGGTTTTTGCCCTTGAGACCTATCTCGTTATAATGAACGAGCCAGGTTGTTGTCTTGTCATTTGTCGTGTTATTATTCATTTGTTATCTTCGTTTAAAAACAAGATTTTAATTATCTTCAGATTTTTTATATTTGAAGAATTTTGTTAACGAGTTTATTATATCATTAGAAGTTTGACTTTTAGCAAACCAGTTGATAGACTGATAAAATAATGACGGCTATTTTGAAAAAAGCTAGACCGGTTCAGGCTCAAGTTTATCCTTTGATTCCTCTGCGAAATGTAGTTCCTTTTCCGTATGGAGAAATCAACCTTATTTTTGCTCGACCAAAAACAAACTTGGCAATTAATGTTGCCTTTAAGGAGCAGAAAAAGGTAGTTTTGGTGGCCCAAAAAGATCCTCGAACTCAGGATCCTGGCTGGAAGGATATTTATCATGTTGGGGTTCTTTGCGAGATAGAGCAGGTGGTTCAGATTGATGGAGGCTCTCATGCGATTGTTAAGGGAACAGAAAGGGTGGCTATTGTTGATTTGGAAAATAACAAATCTTTTTATATGGCGAAGGTGATCAATATTCCCGATATCCTCGATGAGGATGAGAGCACCAAGCTGGCAGCGGCCCATTTAGTCAAAGAGATTCGCAAGGCGTTTAGTTTGGGCAAGCCCTTTGATCCGTTTTTGATGATTCGGATTGCCAGTGGCATGCCCTTAGGGGAGCTGGTTGATCAATTGGCCCTTTCTTTAGAACTTTCAGTAACAGAAAAGCAAAAAATTTTGGAAACGGCTTCTTTGAAAAAGCGACTTAAATTAGTTACCGATGCTCTTTTAAAAGAAATACAGGTTTTGGGATTAGAAAAAAGAATTGAGAAGCAGACTCAGAATAAGTTTGAAAAAGGAATGAAAAAAGCAGTTTTGGAAGAAAAGAGAAAAACGATCGAACGAGAACTCAAAAGCTTGAATCCGCTAGAAAGAGGGAAAGATGATCAATTAGGGGAGCTTCGTAAAAAGATTAAAGAGGCGGGTATGCCAAAGGAAGTGAAAAAAAAGGTTGATTACGAACTGAAAAGATTAAGCAGGATGCCTTCAATCGCTCCGGAAGCAAGTTATATTAGGGGCTATTTGGAAGTCTTGGCATCTTTGCCTTGGAAAACAAAAGGACAAAAAAGTATTCAGATAAATAAGGCGGGCAAAATTTTAAATAAAGATCATTATGGTCTTAAAAAAGTTAAAGAAAGAGTGTTGGAATATTTGGCGGTAATGCAGTTGTTGAGGAAAAGTCGAGTCAAAAAGACAAAGAATGGATCGCCTAATATTTTATGCTTTATTGGCCCTCCCGGGGTAGGTAAAACTTCGATTGGCAAGTCTATTGCTCGCGCTTTAGATCGGAAGTTTGTTCGGGTTTCTTTAGGAGGGATTCGAGATGAAGCGGAGATCCGTGGCCACCGGCGAACCTATGTGGGCGCTATGCCGGGGCGGATTATTCAAGGAGTTCGCAATGCCGGGGCAAAAAACCCTGTTTTTATGCTTGATGAGGTAGACAAGCTGGGGGCTGATTTTCGCGGTGATCCTTCAGCCGCCTTACTGGAAGCCTTGGACCCGGAGCAAAATAAGAGTTTTTCTGATCACTATTTGGAAGTACCCTATGATTTGTCGGGAGTATTTTTTATTCTTACCGGCAATACCTTAGATACGGTGCCTCCGGCCTTAAGGGATCGGTTGGAGATTATCCGCTTTTCCGGCTATACCGAAGAAGAAAAGTATCAGATCGCTAAAAAGTTTCTAGTTCCTCGTCAAATTATTAATAATGGTCTGACGGGGCATAAAGTCGGCTTTGACGAGGGGGCGATCAAAGAAATAATTGCTAGCTATACTTGGGAGGCGGGCGTAAGGGGTTTGGAAAGAATGATTGCTAAAATTTGTCGTAAAATGGCACGAAAGATTGCGGAAAAAAAGAAAATTAATTCAAAAATAGCCAAGGCTCAGGTGAAGAAATTGTTGGGGCCAAAAACTGTTAGCCGACCGGTGAAAGGGAGAAAAGACGAGGTGGGAGTGGTAACGGGGTTGGCTTGGACTCAGGCTGGGGGAGAGGCGATGTTTGTTGAGGTCGCCCTTATGCCCGGCAGTGGTCAGATGTATTTGACCGGGAAGTTAGGATCAGTGATGAAAGAGTCTTGTAAGGCAGCTATTTCTTATATTAGAAGCCACTGGAAGGAGTTGGGAGTGCCTAAAAACTTTATTAAAAAACAGGATATTCACATTCATGTTCCGGAAGGAGCGGTGTCCAAGGATGGTCCATCGGCGGG
>CAZHZZ010000036.1:0-5236 GCA_964537585.1 uncultured Gammaproteobacteria bacterium
GACTTTGAGGATGTTTTTTACTAAAAATTTTTGCTATTATAGGCAAACGTTTTTTTAGGGTTAAGGAGCAGTTTTTACTAAAGATTTAAAAGATAATGAAATTTATTATTGTTTCCGGCGGGGTTTTGTCGGGTTTGGGTAAAGGAATAACGGCCGCTTCTATTGGCTTAGGTCTAAAGGCCAGAGGGATAAAAGTAACGGCAATCAAGTGCGATATGTACCTGAATATTGATGCGGGAACGATGAATCCGCTGGAACATGGCGAAGTTTTTGTTACCCATGATGGGCTGGAGACGGATTTGGACTTAGGGCATTACGAACGCTTTTTGAATACCACCCTATATCGAGAAAATTATCTTACTAATGGGCAGATATATCGGCATGTTATTGGCAAGGAAAGAGCTTTGGAGTATCACGGGGTTTGTGTTCAGCCATATCACCATATTCCTCCAGAGATAATCAAAAGGTGGCAGGTGGCGGGTAGGCGCCATGGCGCTCAAGTAGTGCTAGTAGAATTTGGAGGCACAGTCGGTGAATATGAGGGCTTGTTGTTTTTTGAAGCGGCCAGAAGACTAAAGTTGAAGTATCCCGGCGATGTTTGTTTGGTTCATGTTGGTTATCTGCCTTTTCTTCCCTCCTCGGGAGAACTGAAATCAAAACCTCTTCAGCAATCGATTTCCATGCTAAATTCTTTAGGCCTTCAGCCTGATTTTATTGTTGCCCGGGCGACCAAAAGCATTGACAGGCAGCGCAAGGAAAAGATTGCCCTTGCTTCCGGTTTACCTCTAGATCATATTATTTCTAATCCGGATTTAGACAGTGTTTACAGGGTGCCTATTGAGTTAGACAGGCAGTCATTGATAAGTAAAATCGTCAAGAAGCTGGGCCTGAAAAAGAAAAAGAAAAACTTAAAAGAATGGCAAGGGATGCTTAAGAGAATTAAAAAAAGCAAAGAAAGAGTTAAGGTCGGCATTGTGGGTAAGTATCAGAAAACTGGCGATTATATCCTTGAGGATAGTTATGCTTGTGTGGTGGAGGCATTAAAGCATGCCGGTTGGCAAAATTTAGTTACTCCTGAGATAGTTTGGATAGATTCAGAAAAGCTAGAGCGGACTGATGATGCAGACCTAAACGGATTACTTTCCGGTCTTGAGGGAATACTGGTTCCTCAAGGTTGGGGTTCGCGCGGCGCAGAAGGGAAGATTAAAGCAGTCCGATATGCCAGAGAAAATAAAATTCCTTACCTTGGGCTTTGCTTTGGGATGCAGATGGCAGCAATTGAGTTTGCTAGAAATGTATTGGGGTATAAGGATGCAAACACAACAGAAATTAACCCCGAAACAAAACATCCGGTGGTTCACATTATGCCTAGCCAGGTGGAATATCTAAAGAAAGGACAGTATGGAGGAACAATTCGCCTGGGAGCTTGGCCGTGCAAAGTGAAAAATAACTCAAAATTGAAGGAGATTTATAAAAAACATGGTGATGTTAAAAATGCTCCCTGGTACTTGTCGAATCCTGCTTTAAAAAAAGCCGTGAGGGCGGAAAAGGCAAAGTTGGTCTACGAAAGGCATCGTCACCGCTACGAATTTAACAATAAGTATATCCGAAAGTTTGAAAAAGCGGGAATGGTATTTTGCGGAACCTCTCCCGATGGAAAACTGGTCGAAGCGATAGAGGTTCTCAATCATCCATTTTTTCTTGCCACTCAGTTCCATCCGGAATATCTAAGCCGACCTCTTGCTCCTCATCCGATTTTCGTCGCTTATATTGAGGCAATGAAAGCCTGTAAAAAATAAAAGTGTCCCCGGAGAGATTCGAACTCCCGACCCCTCGCTTAGAAGGCGAGTGCTCTATCCAACTGAGCTACAGGGACTTGGGGTGACCGACCGGAGTCGAACCGGCAACCACCTGCTCCACAGGCAGGCGCTCTACCATTGAGCTACGGCCACCATAAAGTGCACCCGGGGGGACTCGAACCCTCAACCATCCGCTTAAGAGGCGGGTGCTCTGCCAGTTGAGCTACAGGTGCCTAAAAAAAGGCTATTTTTTGGTGCCGCGGGAGGGGTTCGAACCCTCACGCCCAAAAGGGCACAAGATTTTAAGTCTTGCTTGTCTACCGGTTCCAACACCGCGGCCAACAGCCTATATTAGCATGTTAAATAAAAACGTTATTTTTAGCAACGTTTACTTTTTTGTTCGGAGGCATGGATTCGAACCACGATTAGCAGTTCCAAAGACTGCTGTCCTACCATTAGACGACCTCCGATTAAAAAAAGGAAATGAACATTTGCCCTATTTTGCCATTATAACCCCAGCAAAAGGCATGACTCCTTTTAAAAAAATCCTCAAAAGTCAATCTTTGGAGCGGTGGACCGGATTCGAACCGGCGACCTTCTCCTTGGCAAGGAGATGTTCTGCCAACTGAACTACCACCGCAAGCCTATTGACATGAGCTTCATTTTATCAAAAACTCTTTTTAAACTCAATTGTAGTCAGCTTATTTCAAGAAAGTAAAGCCCTGATTGCAAAATTAAGAATGAAGCGACATCAATAAATTATGGGTAAGATGAAATAAGGACGAAACACAAAATTCCGACACCATATTGGTCGTGGCTTTTTTATTTTTTTTAAAATTGAATCACCGGTTGGCGAGACAAGCGAAAGCTTTCCGGATAATATAGAAATATTGCCGGAGACTCTTCGACTAAAAATCGCTGAAAATCTTGATATACTTCTTTTCTCTTTTCCTTAACAAAAATTTGCCTACCCTCTTCCAGCAATTTGTCAATTCTTTGGTTGCTAAATTTAGTAATATTTCCCGCTTGATTTGAATGCCAAAGATAATACTGATCGGGGTCGGGGGTGATAGGACCAAAGGCTAAAAGAGCATCAAAGTCTTCTCCCTGAAAATTAGGATTTTCTATCCCTATGGTTGTTTTTATGCCTATTGCTTCCCAGTCGCTTTTTATTTTTTCCGCCCATGGAAGAAGGCCAGAAAAAGTTGTTAATTTAATTTCTATTTGTCCGGGCTCGATTTTTGCTTCTTTAAGAATTTTTTTCGCATGCGAAGGATTAAAATCATAGGCTTTTATGCTCTTATTGTAGGCCCAAGAAAGGGGGGAGATTGGTCCTAATGCCCGCGCTTCTTTTTTGGGTTTTTTTATGGCATAAGCCAAGGCTTGGCGAAATCTTTTTTCACTAAAGGGTGTTTTTTGAGTGTTAAAAAATACAGCAGCATACTTGTTATTAAGCTCTCTTTGAGGAGTTATTTTAACATTGCTCCATTTTTTAAATTCTTCAATGTTTTGGGCGCCCCAAGCTTCTTTTACTTCTCCTAAAACAAAAGCATTTCTTAGCATTTCTTGAGTTGGATAAAAATTAAAAGTGTATTTTTCTTTGTTTTTTGTTCTGTCAACAGGCTCCAGCTCCAGCTTGGAAACAATATTTCCATATCTCGTTGTTAGTGATTTTATTTTATAGTTTCCCAGCCCAATGGTTTTTTTTCTAAAAAGAGGATGGGAAGTAGCCACTAGAAATGGAGCAAATGGTTCTTTAAGATGAAACTCAATTTTGTCTTTTGCAATGATTTTTATCTCCACTCCCTTAATCTGATAGTTAATCTGTTTGGCATCTAACTGCTTGCCATCATGCCACTTTAGTTGTTGATCGAGAGCAAATGTATAAGTTTTCCCTTGGTTTTTAATCTCCCAGCTAATTGCCGCCGCGGGGGTTGCATTCCCTTCTGGTGTTATTCGGGTTAACCCCATCGAAATAAGGTCTTTTATGTCTGAAGGCAAGGTCTCAAGAGTATAGTTGCCAATAAGACCAATGGTGTGCTGCTGTTGATTGTGTGTCTGCCATCTTTTAGCGAGATGAGGAACAAGCTGGAATAATCCGATGCCTGCCAATAATCCTAGAACGATTAAGAAAAAATTTTGCCGAGCAAAGACAAGGATAATCCGGAATTTAGTAGTTAGTGGCTTGAACATAAATTTTTCAAGTCAAGATAATCCTAATAGCGGAAACAAAAGTGAAGGCGACGACGAAAAATATGGTTAAAGAAAACATCATTTTTTCCCAACCTCTTTTGACCCCCTGAGGAGAAAAAAGATTTCTCGCTGTGCCCGATTCGTCGACCGGGGGCTGAAGAAGGATTAAGATCACCGAACCAACGGCGAAAAAAGTTTGGCTTATCTGGAGGATAAAATCAGGGGTCATGATAATTTTATATAGTCCAGTTAATTAAACTAGTGACGATGTTAAGCAGAAAAGAGACAAGAACATATGTCCAAAAGAGAGATAATTGGATCGAAGGGATAACAAAACCGCTATTATTAATGCCGGCAAAATAATAAGGGGCAATACTGAAGCCAACAATTAAAATGGTGGCCAAGTAGAGAGAAATTACATTTACCAGCCACCTAACTGTCCCTAAGGTGATGAGATTGATAGGCAACAACAGTAGTTTAACAACCGGTTTTAAGAAGTATTCAAAGAGGGTTAAAAAAACGGCTGCTTGAGCGATGGTCAGGTAGTTGTTAGTAAAGTTGACACTATCGACAATTTGGGCAACGATCAACAGGGAAACAAAGCTAACAAACCAAAACTTGATTATTCTTTTCATTTTTCTCTCTAACGTTACCAAAATAAGAGCGCTTTTTCAACTTCCGCCCCTCCTTAATTGGCCGTCAGGCTGGAAATAAAATAAGAAAAATCAATTCCATTTACTTTGCCGTCACTGTTGGTATCAGCGTTGTTTTGTGTATTGGGACCATAAATTTGGATGGCTTTCCCTAAGTCTGCGCTGTTGATTTGGCCATCGTTATTAAGGTCGGGGAGGTCGATTGGGCCGGGGGAGGGGGTGGAAGATTGGCAATTGATTGTTTTGGGTACCCCCCAAGGTAAACGATAGTAAGAATCTGCCAAGCCCCCGTATGCGTATGCATATATTTCGTGATTTTGGCCATCTTTGACGGAAGAGGGGACGTTAAAGATAAAGCCATGTTGGCATTGAGGTTGATTGGGGTCCGTTTTGCAAACATTGCAGTTTTGTCCTCCCAATGCCTGGCAAACGCCTTTTTCTCTGCCATTCTGGGCCTCGACAGAGCCGATTATTGTTCCCGTTGGCCAAGGATTATCTTTATAGAATTGGACATTAATTGGCTGGTTGGGGTTGTTTTTGTTGCCGGCCCAGCCGGAAAATTGCTGACAATCAGCTCTCTCAAAATTACCC
>CAZHZZ010000037.1:0-5003 GCA_964537585.1 uncultured Gammaproteobacteria bacterium
TGTTTATCAAAAACACAGGTCTCTGCAAACCCGTAAGGGGAAGTATAGGGGCTGAGGTCTGTCCAGTGCCGGAAAGTTAAGGGGATTCGTTTCTCGCCCATTGGGTGAGATAGCGATGAACTGAAGCCCCGGTAAACGACGGCAGTAACCCTAACTGTCCAAAGGTAGCGAAGTCCATTGTCGGGTAAGTTCCGACCAGTATGAAAGACTTCACGACCAAGCAACTGTCTTCGACCTTTTACTCGGCGAAATTGAAATACCGGTAAAGATGCCGGTTAGTTACTACGGGACAAATAGACCCCATGAAGCTTCACTGGAACTTGACATTGGGGATGGTTTGATGATTGCAAGAGAATAGGTGGGAGCCTCGACTTTGTCGGGGCGCCAGTGGAATACCACCCTTCATCATTCTTGAACCTAACCCATGTTCGATGGAAACTCGAACGGGAACAGTGTTTGGTAGCCAGTTTGACTGGGGCAGTCGCCTGCTAAAGAGTAACGCAGGCGCACAAAGGTTGGCTAGGCTCGGAAGGAAATCGAGCTGATAGTGCAAAGGCTTTAAGCCAGCTTAACTGCGAGACCGACGGGTCGAGCTTATCAAACCAGGCGCATTTGTGTTTGGGGAGATAACTCCGATTTATCGGAGAGGTGCGAAAGCAGGTCTTAGTGATCCCCCGTCTTTTAGTGGTAAAAGGCGGGGCTTAACGGATAAAAGCTACTCTGGGGATAACAGCGTGGTCAGGCCCGATAGTTCATATTGACGGCCTGGATCGCGACCTCGATGTCGACTTGGCGCATCCTCCTGGTGAAGAAGCCGGGAAGGGTTGGTCTGTTCGCCCATTAAAGCGCTGCGTTAGTTGGGTTCAGAACGTCGCAAGACAGTTCGGACCCTATCCGTAGTAACCGCATGATTCTTGAGGGAATCTGACCACAGTACGAGAGGACCTGGTTGGGGGAACCTCTGGTGTACCGGTTGTCCTGCCAAGGGCACTGCCGGGTAGCTATGTTCCCAACGGATAACCGCTGAAAGCATCTAAAGCGGGAAGCCGTCCCCGAGATAAGGAATCGATTCTCCGTCCTTTGGACGGAGAGAGAGGTTCCCAGGAGACTACTGGGAATGAGCGGTAAGTGTAAGACTGGTAACAGTTTTAGCTGAACCGTTTTTATAAACCAATGAAGGACAATTGATTTCGAGAAAAAAGCAGCCTGATTTTTGAATTAAACTCTCCCGGTCGCTTTCAGCGAAGCGGAACCACTCTTTTCCATTCCGAACAAGATAGTGAAACACTTTAGCGCCGACAATATCTCCGTTTTGGGGTGAAGATAGGTCGTGGCCGGGAGAATTTAGTTTAAAATTCAGGATAAAACTTGTCTATAAGAGCATAGGCTTAGGATTTAAGGCCAGATAAAAAATTTTGAAAAAGCGTTTATCCGGCTTGTGAACGATAAATAAAAAAAAGAAAGGAGAATTATAGTGAATGGTAAAAAAATCAACTAAAAAAAGGAAGAAAACCCCTCCTTCTTCAATGGAGGAACTGCTTTCATCGCTGAATCATGAGATCAAGGGGATAAAAAAAGGAGAATTTGTAAAGGGAATTGTCTCAGAGATTAAGAACACCTCTCTTTTCATTGATATCGGTGCCAAAACAGAGGGAGTGGTAATGGGGAAAGAATTGGAGCTGGTCAGGGACTTTGTTGATCAATTAAAAGTTGGCGATGAGGTAACCGTCCAGGTGAGGGTGCCGGAGAATGATCGGGGTCAGATTTTGCTTTCATTGCGAAAATCGGCCATGCAAAGCGCTTGGCGATATTTTGAGGAAAAGGTGAAATCTGGTCAAGCGGTGCGTGTTTTCGGTCGCGAGGTTAATAGGGGCGGAGTGGTAGTTAATGCTTCTTTTGGCCTTTTTGGTTTTATTCCCGGTTTTCAGATAGGTAAGGCCTATGATCATGATCCGGAAAATCTGGTTGGCAAACAGATTATGGTTAAGGTATTAGAGGTCGATGAAGAAAAAAACAGATTAGTTTTTAGCGAGCGGATGGTAAGCGAGCCGGAGATTGTTGATGAAGAGAAAAAAGTGATTGGGAAAATCAAGACCGGCGACAAATTTAAGGCTAAAATAATGAGAGTTGAGCCATTTGGGCTGTTTATTAAGCTGGATTTAGCCCTCAAGAAAAAACATTCTTTAAAACTAGAAGGTTTGGTCCATATTTCTGAAGTTTCTTGGGATAAGGTGGGCAACTTGTCTTCACTTTACAAAAGAGGAGATAAAATTGAGGTTGTATTAATAAGCAAGGAAAATGGCAAGATGCAGTTTTCTATAAAGCGTTTATCCACTGATCCTTGGGAGGATATTGAGAAAAAGTATCCTCAGGATGCTCCGATTGAAGGACAAGTTACTCGGGTCACTAATTTTGGCGCCTTGGTTAAGTTGGAGCCGGGCATTGAGGGATTAATTCATATTAGCAAAATTCCTCCTACAACCAAGATCAGCCAAGGGGAAAAAATAAGCTGTTTTATTGAGAGAATCGATAAAGATGTGCGTCGGTTGAGCTTGGAATTGGCTTTATCGAAAAAGCCGTTGCTGTATAAATAAAGCGGTAGTTTTGTTCTTGTTGACAACCCGCCTTAACCGTGGTGTAATACAGTTAGTTTTGTGCTTTTTTCTTTCTTTCTTTGCTTTTTTTTGCGACAGCCTGCATCAAGATAGTTTTTAATTACTCAAGTATTGTGTTTTAAAAAAAACGACCTCTTTCTATTATTTTAATCAGGAGGATACAATAATATGGTTCAAAAAAATTTGCCGAAAAAGTATCGCGCCGTTACTGCCGATGATTTAAAAGGAAAAAATAAAACTCCCGTTGTTGTTCCTCAAAAAACGGCCGGAGGGTTAACGATGGAGGTGGACGGTCGGATAATTCCCGATGCTCACCTGCCAACTACATATGTTGAAGGGGTTTTGGACTTGGCGGGAGACGGGCACGGATTTTTACGACCTAAATTTGTTCCTTCTGATAAGGATATTTATATTTCTGCTTCTCAAGTAAGAAGATTCCGGGTTAGAGAAGGAGATGTTGTTGGTGGTCAGGTAAGGGCGCCAAAAGAAAATGAGCGATATTATGGAATTTTGCGAGTAGAAAAGATAAATGGGGTCCCGGTAGAAAAAGTTAAGTCCAGACCTTGGTTTAGTGACCTGATCCCAATTTTTCCTCAACCGCAGATTAAGCTGGAAACAAATACAAAATCTATCGCCGCGCGGATAATAGACCTTGTTTCCCCGATTGGATTCGGTCAACGGGGGATGATCGTTTCTCCACCCAAGGCGGGCAAGACCTGGTTGATGAAGGATATTGCTCATGGAGTGAGTGAAAATTACCCGGATGTTCACCTGATGGCGGTTTTGATCGGTGAACGACCGGAAGAAGTAACTGATGTTGTTCGCAGTATCAAGGGCGAGGTAGTTGCCTCCAACTTTGATGAGCCACCTGAGCAGCAGACCGTAGCCGCCGAGATTGCTGTTGAGAGAGCGAAAAGATTGGCGGAGATGGGCAAAGATGTTTTTATTATTCTTGACTCAATTACTCGCTTGGCCAGAGCCTATAACCTTTCTATGCCTTCTTCGGGAAAAACCTTGAGTGGCGGCCTTGATCCCCTCGTCCTATACCCCGCCAAACGATTTTTTGGCGCCGCCCGGAAGCTGGAAAAAAGTGGCTCGATTACCATCATTGGGACGGCTTTAGTGGAAACGGGAAGCAAGATGGATGATCTTATTTACGAAGAGTTTAAGGGCACGGGTAACATGGAGCTTCATTTGGACCGCCGATTGGCGGACCGCCGGATTTTTCCCGCCATTAATATTCAGGCTTCAGGCACCAGAAGAGAAGAGATCTTGTTTTCTGATAAAGACTATCCGCTAATAGTCAAAATGAGACGAATGATCGACCTTTTGGGCAAGGAAGAAAGAACAGAAGCCTTTTTAGAAAGATTGCGCAAAACAAAAGACAATAGGGAATTTTTAAAAAGATTAAATAGCGGTTGAAAAAAACTAAAAAGTAGGAGCTAGTGGCTGGGCGAAGTTTTTCTTGGGTTTTTGCGAGCCATTTTTTCTAAATACTTTTCTGCCTGGATGGCGGCCATGCAACCGGCGCCGACGGAAGTGGCCAGTTGTTTATAGGTCGGATCGGCGACATCACCGGCGGCGAAAATGCCCTTCTTTGAAGTGAAAACAAGGTTTTTAGCCTTAATGTAGCCACGTTCGTCAAGATCAAGTTGTTTTTTGGCAAATTGACTGTTGGGGATTCGGCCGATAGCCAAAAACATGGCGGAAGTTGATAGGCGGGAGAGTTTTTGGTTAGCAGTGTCTTTTAAAACCAATCCTTCCACCTTTTCTTTCCCCAAAACCTCGACTACTTGTTTATTCCAGACTGCTTTAATTTTTGGCTCGGCAAAAAGGTGATTTTGTATGATTTGGCTAGCACGAAACTTGTCGCGGCGATGGATGATAAAAACCTTGCGAGCGTGTTTGGCCAGATCCAGACTTTCCGTTATCGCCGAATCCCCCCCGCCAATAACGGCAACGACTTTATTTTTGTAAAAAAAGCCATCGCAGGTAGCGCAGGTAGAAACTCCTTTGCCTACCAGACGTTTTTCTGATGGTAGGCCTAGAAATCGGGGGGAGGCGCCGCTGGTAACAATAATTGCCAAGGCTTTAAACTGCTTGTCGGCGGTAAACACCTTAAAGGGAGAAGAAAAAAAATTAGCTTTTTTGACCGTCCCCCTGACAAATCGGGCGCCAAACTTTTGCCCTTGCCGGCGCATAGCCTTCATTAATTGCGGTCCCATTATCCCTTCGGGAAAGCCGGGGTAGTTTTCCACCGTAGTGGTGAGCATCGCTTGGCCGCCCGGGGCAGGCCCCTCGATTACCAGGGGAGCCAGATTGGCCCGAGCGGCATAAATGGCTGCCGTCAGACCGGCCGGACCGCCACCGATAATCAAGACCTTTTCC
>CAZHZZ010000038.1:0-4900 GCA_964537585.1 uncultured Gammaproteobacteria bacterium
GGGATAAAAATATTAACTGACCTGATTTTCCGGTTTACCCTGAGTAAAACTTTGGATATTTTTGTAAGTGGTTTTAATAATCCTGGAAACCGCCTCTTTGGTGTTAAAGGCATTATGAGGGGTGATAATGACATTGGGTTTTTCCCGGAGAACATGGGCGGCAACCAGATCCCTTAGCCGGTCGCGCGAGGTGTATTTGTTGAATAGTTCCCAAGGTTTATTTAAACCCTCCTCTTCTTCTAAAACGTCCAGACCGGCTCCGCCTAAACGGTCTTCTTCAATAGCTTGAAGAACGGCTTCTGTTTCCACTACCGGCCCGCGAGAAGTGTTTATTAAGATTGCTTCCGGTTTGATCCGGCGGATATTTTTCCGATTAATCAAATGATGAGTCTGACGGCAATAGGGGACGTGCAGGCTAATTATATCCGCTTCTTCTAGGCAGTTTTCTAAGCTTACGTGTTGGTAACCTAGCTTTTTTTCCAGCTCAGGGTGGCGGGAATGACAGACTCCCAGCACTTTCATTTCGAAGGCTTTGGCGTAGCGGACAACATGTTGGCCAATCCGGCCAATACCAATCACCCCCATGGTTTTACCCTTAAGATCAAAACCGGTCAATCCAGTGGGAGAAAAGCCACCCTGGCGAACTCGGTCCGCTCCTTCCAATATCCGCCTGCTTAAGGCCAGAGTTAGAGCAAAGGCATATTCAGCAACTGTATTTTCTCCGTACGAAGGGACATTGGCGACGGTAATTTTATGTTGGCGACAGTAGTCCAGGTCAATGTGATCAAATCCGGTCGAGCGGGTGGCAATTAGTTTTAGTCGGGGAAGTTTTTTTAAAACTTTGGCGCTGAGGTCCGAATAGATAAAGGAGGAGATTATTTCATACTCGGCGGCTTGTTTCAGGGCGTTTTCTACTTTTTGACTAAAGGTATCCGCTTTCAGTTTTTCCGCCCAGGGGGGAAGGATTTCTTTTTCCCATTCCTTGACTTCAAAAAAGGCGCTTTTTAAAACCGTTTTCATGGCTAGCTAAGGATAGTCTAATCGCTGTTTGTTTGTCAACCAACATAGTACCAACGGTCACGGTTGACAAAGGATAGTCCCTTGTCAACCGTGAGTTTTGTTTTATTTTAATTCCACTTGGGCGCCGGCCTCTTCTAATTTCTTTTTGGCGGTTTGGGCATCTTCGATTTTGGCTTCTTCCAAAATTTTTGCCGGTAGTTGTTCAGTCATATCTTTTGCCTCTTTTAGTCCCAGATCGGGATTAATCTCTCTTAAGGCCTTGATAACATTAATTTTATTGGCGCCGGCCGCCGTCATGGTTATGGTAGCGGTCTTTTTCTCTTCAGCAGCGTTTTGTTGATCATCAGTGCCGTTTCCAGAAGCGGCTCCGGTTGTAGCCATGGGGGCAGCGATTGCTTCAACCCCAAACTGATCTTCCAACGCTTTAACCAGTTCAGAGAGCTCCAGTACAGAAAGTCCGCCTACCTCGTCAATAATTTTTTGCAATTTAGGATCAGCTTTCGGTGAGCTATCTTTTTTCTTTTCCGTAGCTTTGGTTTGTTTTTGATTGTCGTCTGTTTCTTTTGGGTTTTTCGTCATATTTTTTCACCTCCCTTCTTCTTCTTTTTGTTTTTCTAGCGCTTTTAGGGTCAAAACTAATTTTGTTTGGTTATATTTCATGGCTCTGACTAATCTGTATAGGGGGTTTTTTAACCCACCGACAAATTGAGCCGTGAGGACCTCTTTAGAGGGCAAACGGACAAATTCTTGCAGTTTTTGGAGAGAAAGCAGTTTGTTTTGGTAAATTCCCAACCTAAAGGATGGCTTTTCCCATTGTTTATTGGCCTTGTCTACTTCTTTCAGGGGAGCAATTTCGTCATTTTCGCTCCAAACAACTGCTGTTTGGCCAGTCAGTTTTTCCGGTAGTTCTATTCCCAAACCTCTTAAGGTTCGGGTAATAAGACTGTTTTTAATCACCTTAATTTTACCCTGAGCTTGCTTGATGTTTTTTCTCAATGTATTAAACTGTTCGGCGCTTAAGCCTTGGTAATCGACCAGAGCGGCCGAGGAAGATTTTTTTAATTGATCTTTTAGATCTTTAATAACTTGGATTTTAGCGGGATTGGCCATTTTTTTAAATTTAAGTTTTAACAAATAAAAAAGCCGCGGATTTTTACCGAGGCTGAGAAAAATAAAAAAGCATTCTTAATAACGATAATACGCTTTTTTGCCTCGGTGGGATTTTTAATTTTGACCTTTAAGGTCGAAACCCCCACGGTCTTTGGCTTTAAGACGAGTTAATTATAACAGGAGGAAGAGCTGCTGGCAAGGAAAAGTTAACAAGAAAAAATCAGTCTCATGTCATTTCAACTGCAAATTTCCCAAACGGAATCTAATTGCTTCGCTTTACGGTGTGATCGAGTGATAAAATAAAGTCTCCGATGACAAAATCGGGGAGGAAGCGAGATATAACAGGCATGCATAGCAGAAAACAAAAACGAAATCCAAAGCCCCAGCCGTTAGGTCACGGGTTTTTTATTAAAACATTCGGCTGTCGCTTAAACCAGGCGGAAAGTGATTTGATGGCGGAAAAACTGACTCGCCAAGGAATGAGTTTGACCGAATTAGGGAAGGCGGACCGGGTTATTATTCACTCTTGCGCGGTGACCAAAAAAGCCCAAAAGCAGGTTGCCCAATTTGTGCGGCGGGCCAGGAGAGAAAATCCTTCTTGCCGACTTTGGTTGATGGGTTGTGGCACTTTTTCTGATTTGCCGGCAGACAAAATAATGAGCAATGAAGAAAAGAGGGATTGGCTGAAAAAAGATCCGATTAAAGCAAAGGCATTGGGAAAACGAGGCCGGAAGGGGCTGGTTAAGGTCCAGGATGGCTGTGATCGGTTTTGCAGTTATTGCATTGTCCCTTATCAGCGAGGTCGGTCGGTTAGCCAACCGACAGGCGAAGTGATCAGAAGGGTCAATCAATTGGCGGAAAATGGCATCGACTGGGTAGTTTTGACCGGGGTGGACATTGTGCGGTACCAGGATGAAGAGATTGATTTTTTTAGGCTGATAGAAGAAATTTTGCTTAAGACCAAACTGCCTCTTTTGGGATTTGGCTCTCTTTCGCCTTTGATGGGGAGGGATGGGGGCGCCAAGAAATTGGTTAGTCTTTATAAAAAATTCCCTCAGCGGATTGCTCGTCATTTGCATCTATCTTTGCAGTCGGGGAGTGACCAAGTTTTGCGTTTGATGAAACGGGGCTATCGCGCCGATGAGTATTATCAGCTGGCTCGGCAATTAAGATCAGAAATTCCCGGGTTGAACTTAACTACCGATGTGATTGTTGGTTTTCCGGGCGAAAGGGAAAAAGATTTTGCCAAAACGATAAAGCTTGTTGAGAAGGTGGGTTTTGGCAAGATTCATATTTTTCGTTATTCACCGCGGCCGGGTACCTTGGCTCAAGCCAAGGCAGCTGAATGGGGAGAGGTGCCCGAAGCAATAAAAAAAGAGCGGGCGAAAAGGCTGGCGATGGTTGAGGAGAGGTTAAGAAAACGGTTTTGGCGGTCGTTGCGGGGAAAAGAGGCTTGGGCTTTGGTTCATCCCGGCCGGAAAATCGCCAGTCTTTATGCCGGGCAGACAGACAATTTTGTACCGGTCCTAATTAAAAATGTTAAACCGGACAGGGTTGGTCGGTTGGTGCGGCTACGATTAGGGAAGGTAAGCTCTGTAATGTCTCGGGGCGTCAGAGGAGTTTCCCTGACGGAGTGATTGGCAACAACAGGGTATAATAATGGACGGTGAAAACAAAGAATAGAACTTACTATATCAAGACATTTGGGTGTCAGATGAATTTCGCTGATTCCCAGCGAATTGGACGAATGTTTACTGATCGTGGTTATCGGGCAGCCCCGGAGGCTATAAGCGCTGACGTGATTGTTGTCAATACTTGCATCGTCCGTCAGTCGGCGGAAAATCGTGTCTATGGTCTGATTAATAATCTTTCTAAGTGGAAAAACAAGGAGATTATCCTTACCGGTTGTTTGGCCGGTTGGGCTTTGAAAGACCCGGTGGGTGGCAATTTAAAATCACTGCGGAAAAAAATTGGCCCCTCAGTTCGGATTGTAGGCATTGAAGAGCTGGCCGGTTTACATTTATCGCCCTTACGGACAGAAGGGGACCACGCTTGGGTGCCAATTTCTAATGGTTGTAATAACTTTTGCGCTTTTTGTATTGTTCCTCAGGCGCGGGGGCGGGAGGTCAGCCGTCCTTGGGAGGATATTCTTCGAGAGGTAGGCGAGCTTTCCCAAAAAGGATATTCCAAGATCACTCTTTTGGGGCAGAATGTGAACTCTTACGGGGCGGATCTGGCCCATAAAAAACTCAAAAAAGGGAGCCTAAAGCCGAAGATTGCCCTGGTTAAGCAGATGGGGCGTCCCCGACTGCCCACCCTTTTCCCCTTTCTTTTAGAGGCGGTCGCCAAAATCCCCGGTTTAAAGGTGATTGATTTTATGTCGAGCAATCCTTGGGATTTTTCCGATGAGCTGATTCGGGTTATTGCCAAATATCCTCAGATTACTCGGGTTATTCATTTGCCGGTTCAGTCGGGCGACGATGAGATCTTGCGAAAAATGAACCGTGGTTATACGGCCAAGGAATACCTGGAGTTAGTGGGAAAAATAAAGAAGGCGGTTGAAAAAGCAGAAATTACCACCGATATTATTGTCGGTTTCCCCGGAGAAACCAAGGCGCAGTTTGAAAACACTCTCAAACTTTGTCAGCAAGTGGGTTTTAAGCGCGCTTTTATTGGTCGTTATTCGCCGCGGCCGGGAACATTGTCAGCTAAATTGCCCGACAGTGTTTCTCATCAAGAAAAAAAGAGGCGTTGGCGGGCTTTGGAAAAA
>CAZHZZ010000039.1:0-4878 GCA_964537585.1 uncultured Gammaproteobacteria bacterium
CGCGCCTTTGTTCTCCAGGTTAAAGGCGATTCGATGGTGGACGAGGGTATTTTGGATAGTGACTATGTCGTTATCGAGCAACAAAAAGAAGTTAACAATGGCGATGTAGTGGTGGCAGTTTTAAAAAATGGCTTTGCTACCTTGAAGCGTTTTTATAAAGAAAAAAATCGGGTGCGGCTTGAGCCGGCCAATTCGAGGATGAAGCCGATTTGGGCGACTGATGTTCAAATAAAAGGCAAGGTGGTGGGAGTGGTGAGGAACTTTGGATGAAGGGTAATAATGGTCGCTTGCTTGTGGTCGCTACTCCGATTGGCAATCTTGAAGATATAAGCCTTAGGGCTTCCCGAATACTTTCTGGTGCGGAAGTGATTTTGACTGAAGATACTAGAAAGGTAAAAAGACTTTTGGAACAATTTAAGTTAGAAAAAAATCCTCGCTTAATTTCTTTTAACAAAGATAATGAGGGAGCTAGAATTGCCCCAGTGATTGAACTTATTGGTAAGGGCAAGGATGTTTGCTTGGTTTCGAATGCTGGGACTCCGTTGGTTTCTGATCCTGGCGCTAGGCTAGTCAAAACATGTTTGGACAAGGGAATTAAAGTGGTGCCTATTCCCGGCCCCTGCGCTTTAGTTGCTGCCCTATCAGTGTCAGGAGCTAATCTTGGCAATTTTGTATTTTGGGGATTTTTACCTCGGAAGCGGAAAAGAATTAAAAGGGTTTTTTTGGCATCAAACAAGATAAGCGCCACAAAGAAGAATCCTCGTTTTTTCGTTGCCTATTTGTCTCCCCATCGATTTTTGCGGACAATATTGATTTTCCAAGAAATTTTTGGAGAAGAAAAAAAGATCTTTGTGGCTCGAGAAATAACTAAAATTTATGAAACAATCGGCTGGTTTTCCACCGGTGAATTGTTGTCCTTGCCAAAATCAGAAATTAAGGGGGAGTTTGTGGTGGGTTGGTGGATAAAAAAATAACAAAAAGCTTTGCTATAATGTATTCATATGATGAGATTGCCCAAGAGTGTTTCTAGGCGCGAGTTTGATCAGTTGGTAAAAGCGGCCCGGTTTTCTTTAAAAAATCCCGGTAGAAGCAAACGACCCTTGCCGAAAGATGAACGCTCAGGCTATTCTCACATTTATCTTTTTCGTCATACGCAAACTTTTGATAATGTGCGGCGAATTTTTTCCGGGAGACGCAATAGCCGGTTGACTGTTGAGGGAATTAAGCAAGCCAAAGGGCTAGCAGAAAAACTGCGCCACAAAAAGATAGATCTTATTTTTGCTTCCCCCTTAGTTCGTTGCCAGCAAACCGCTCAGTTGGTCTTAAAATATCATCCTAAGGCCAGGCTAGTAATGGACCCGCTGATATTGGAAAGAGATTATGGAAGGCTGTCAGGCAAGAATAAGGAAAAGTTAATGAGAGAAAATTTTGAAAAAGCGGTTTTATACCGGCGTGCCTACGACTTCCCTCCCCCGGGAGGGGAGAGCCTGAAGCAAGTGGAAAAAAGAGTAAAGAGTTTTTATAAAAAAATCCTGAAGTTAGCGGAAAATGAGCCAGGCATAAGTATTGGTATTAGCGCAACCAACAATACCATGAGACTTTTACGGATGTTTTTTGAAAATTTAAATAAGCGACAAATGCAGACTATAGAGAACCCTTACGGTGATTACGCCGCTTACTCCTTGAAATAGGGTGAAGAAAAAATTACCGGGAAATTATTTTCTATTTTAAGGACGGTTTCCCTTTTCTAATGATTTTTTTTTCTACCTCGGCAATTACTTGGCGAGACTGATAAATGGCATCGGGACTAACAGAAATGCTGGTTATCCCCCAGCGGACCAATTTTTCTACTAGCTCGGGATCATTACTGGGAGCTTGTCCACAGATAGAACTGGTAATTTTGTGCTTATTGCAAGCCTGAATAGTTCTTTTTAATGACCACTCAACCGATTTTTCTATTTTGAACTCTGTGGCCACTTGACTGTTGTCTCGGTCTAGTCCTAGGGTTAACATAGTCAGATCATTAGAGCCGATAGAAACCCCATCAATGCCGGCTTTGATAAATTCATCAATCAAAATCACATTTGCAGGAATCTCCACCATCATCCAAAGCTTAAAGCTGGGACTTCTGGATAAACCTAGAGAGGAAGCAATTCTTTTAACCTCAATAAGCTCTTTTGGGGTACGGGTAAACGGAATCATCATCCAAAGGTTTTTGTACCCCATTTTATTGCGCACCTTTTTGATTGCCTCTACTTCCAGGGCAAATACTTCCGGGTTATTTATATATCTTAGCGCCCCTCGATATCCAATGAGGGGGTTTTCTTCCTTTGGTTCAAATTTACTTCCGCCCTCCAGGTGACGATACTCGTTGGTTTTAAAATCAGTGGCTCGGTAAACAACTGGACGAGGGTGAAAGTGTTTGCAAAATCGACCTAACCCCCTAGCAAGCTGGTTGATAAAGTCTTTTTGCTTGCCTTCACTAATGAGTTTTTGTGGATGAACACCGATTTCGGCAATCATGAATTCGGCTCGCAGAAGACCGATCCCATCAACGTGTTGCCTGGCGACTTGTTTAGCCAAGGAGGGTTCGGCTAGATTTACATATAGTTTGGTGGCAGTGGTAATTTTCTTTTTTGTCTTTATAGCCACCTTTGTTTTTTTTGACAAAATTTTGCCTTTGGTTATTTGTCCAGTACTGCCGTTAACACTGATTAGTTGCCCGTTTTTTAGCTTTTTTGTAGCCTCACCGGTACCTACCACGGAAGGAACAGATAATTCTCGAGAGACTATGGCTGCATGAGAAGTTAACCCTCCTTTGTCAGTTACGATGGCACTGGCCCGCTTCATAGCGGGAACGAAGTCTGGACTGGTCATTGAAGTAACCAAAACATCTCCCTTTTTGACTTGATCGATCTGGTTAGCGGTTTTAATCAGTTTTACCGGCCCGGTCGCTATCCCCGGCGAAGCTCCTCTGCCGACTAGGATAACTTCTTGGCTTTTTTCTTTTTTATCTTGGGGGTTTAGTTTTTGCTTAGTAGTCGTGATCGGTCTGGTTTGCACGATATAGAGTTTGCCTTTTTCTAGGGCCCATTCAATGTCCTGGGGGAAAAAGTAATGTTCGTGTAATTTCTGTCCGATTTTGGCCAACTGAACAATCTGGAGGGAATTTAATTTGCCCTTGTCTTGCCTGTTTTTTGGAACTCCTGTTTTTTGATTTTTGCCTCCTTTTTTAATTAACTGGGTTTTTTGTTTAACAACCTGAATTTTTTTGATTCTGTATGTTTCTTTTTCTATCTCATAGTGGTCTGGAGTGGCTGTTCCCTGGACGATTGTTTCTCCCAAGCCCCAGACAGCTTCAATGACAATTGTTTTTTTATTGTTGGTTAAAGGATCGATAGTAAACATGACCCCAGACACCTCTGACTGAACCATTTTTTGGATTGGGACTGCTACTCCGGCCTTAAAGTGATCAAATCCTTTTTTTTCTCGATAAAAAATTGCTCTAGAATCAAAAAGTGAGGCCCAGCAGGAGCGAGTTTTATTAACCACATTTGCCTCCCCCCTAATGTTTAAAAACGTTTCTTGTTGACCGGCAAAGGAGGCGTCCGGCAAATCTTCGGCAGTAGCCGAAGAACGGACGGCGACAAAAGGTTGCTTTAGTCCCCAAAAAGACCCTAGCTTTAGGTAATGACGCATAATGGTGATAGCGATTTTTTCCGGAATAGAGCCTTGCTCGATTAAAAGCTTAATTTTTCTACTGGCCGACAAAAGTTCGTTGTTATTGTCAACATTAGTAATATCTAAAATCTGCCTGATTCTTTTTTCCAGATCGTTTACCTTAATAAAGTCAAAATAAGCCGAAGAAGTGACCACGAACCCATTGGGAACAGGGACACCCAGACTGTACATTTCTCCTAAATTAGCTCCTTTCCCTCCCGCTGTTGGAATATCTTTTTTATGAATATCTTTAAACCACAAAGCGTATTTCATACTACTTTCATTTTAAAGGGTTAAAACGGAGTTGGCAATAGCTGTTTTTAATCCTTCCGGCAGGCGGCCGGTTTTTTGCCGAAACTCAATCTCGATTAGTTCTTGATAAAAATTAATTGCCTTGGTACTGCTAAGGTTTTTTAACTGGTTTTCCAGTTTTTTCTTTTTCCAACCGGGGATTTTATCGATCAATGGAGAATTTATGGCGCATAAAAATAGTTCCCGAAAATGTCGTTTTAGCCAATACAAAATCAATCCTTCCGGCTCTTTTTTAAAGGTCTCGTCTAATAATAGAACAATAGGCTTTTTATTATTTTGACCAATAGATTCTAGAAATTTGAAAATAATTTTTGGGGCGGGAAAATTAAATATGTTTTGAGGAGAAAATAAAGAAAGAACGGTCTTTCCTTTTATTTCGCCATTATTCCAAAAAATTGCTTCTTTTTTGGCAGTTGTTAATTGAGCAACGAGGTTTTTGAATTCTTTTGGGCTCAGAGAGGCGCAACCGGAGACAACCAGGATGGACTCCTCTCCAAAAAGATTTTTTTCCGAAATAATCTGTTTAACATTAAACTCGGGTAGCTTTTTGGCTTCAATTCTGATTGTTTTTTTATCTTGAGTTTTGAACCGATCGATCAGTTGGTCAAGTTTTTGCTTGATCAGTTTGGGGTTATCTCCATGGATTAGAAAGATCATATTAATTATTTAGACTTGCCTAAAATAGAGTGCAACATACGTCCCAAGATAATGGGCAAGATAATTCCGCCTTGTTTCATTTTAGCATATTTTGTATAATCAGTCCGCCTTGTTTGCGCCTGTAGCTCAGTTGGTAGAGCACCTGCCTTTTAAGCAGAGGGTCGGGGGTTCGAATCCCTCCGGGCGCAC
>CAZHZZ010000040.1:0-4866 GCA_964537585.1 uncultured Gammaproteobacteria bacterium
ACTTCTCTTTTTTCTGCAAAATAGTGATTGATTTAGTGAACAAATCATATAGAGACCTAAAACTCCCGTTCACCTTAACCACGCCAAATTTTTTTTAGGACAATTATTATCCCAAGAAACCCAAGAAACTCCAAGGCTTGGGGCCAGAAGAAGAGGTAGATTTTATCATTTTGAACCTTGCCTTTTGCCTTTTTAATTTGAAATCCATTAGCCCAGTTGTTGACCGAGAGATGGGTTAATTTATTTGGTCGCCAACCGTCAAAATAAATTCCCACCCAGCCACGGTCAAAGGATTGGGGTAAAACCAAAGTTTCCCCGGGCAAAAGCATTTCCATTTTTACTTGATAAAACCAAAGATTATCTTGACTTTCAACTGTTTGTCGACGAGAAGGAGAAACGGTGCCTTTTTGTCCCCAAATACTTTGCAGATATTCCCAATTGAGAGGAATCAGCCTTAAGGAGGCCAGATCGTTAATTGTTGGGTTTTGGTTGAAAGAGAGGTTGCTGAAGCTTATTCCCAAGCCTCGTACCAGATCTGTTGAAGAAAGGGGAGGAATAATCAGCTGGTATTTTTGCCAATTTTCTGCTGAGGGAAACTTCAGGTAAAAAAATTTGTATTGACCCTCTCTACCAGAGCTACTAACCAAGAGTGGATACCCTTGCTTATTTCTGGCTTTTATTTCCAAAAGCCAACCTTGATTAAGTGGCAACTGGGGAAAATACCAGGAGAGACAAGAATCAGCTAAAACTGATTTGAGGCGCAAAAATTTTTCGTTATTTTCTTTTTTGATTTGGCGCTGATAAAGCTTGCCCGGCAGATTATGATTGCATTGTTCGGGAGTTAAAGTATAGAGATTGTTTTTGATGGGGTTGTCGATAAAATAAGGAGAGCTGGATTTGGGAAAGGTAATGGCCAAGTTGTTTTTTTCTTTTTGCCAGTGGAAGGGATAAATTTTCCGGGTTTTTATTCTGGCAGGAAGCGGATAAATTTTTAGCTCGATATGACGGTAGCGGATCTGTTTTTTTTCTTTTTGGCGATATCCGTCGAGAATGAATGCCAGATTGGCGATCTGTTGGGTTTTAGGATCTAAAACAACTGCCTCCTGATATTTTTGCCAATGAGAAGAAAAGCCTAAAAAAGGAGAGTCTTTACGATTAAGACAGGCTTTGTTTTTAATTTCCCAAAAACAAAAACGGGGCCATTCGTCTGTTTGGGACTGGTACTCAAACTCTACTTGAGCTAAAATCGGCTTTTTTAGTTTCTGGAAAAACTCATAATCTTTCCAGTCCACGCATAAAGCGGCATTCTTGGTTTGCAAAGTTACTTCGTCTTCGCCAGCCTCAAAGTCGATTTTTCCTCCTTTTATTTTGGGAGCGCAGTGATGAGGATTAATCAAATCTTCAGGCTTGATTTTGATTATTTTTTGAGGTTTTTTGTCAGCGATTAATTCACTAAAGTTAGGGAACAGGGGCAATTTTAGTTGGTTGAGCTTTTCGTTGCTTTGGAATTGATAATCGGTCAGTGAAAAAGGAAAGGGAAAATTTAATTGCCAAGAGCTTGAGTTTTCTTCAACCCAAAAAAGATCTTCTTCAGTCCTTCTTTGACTGAAAAGGCGCTGAGTAGGAAAAACAATAGTAGGAGATGAACCGACGGTATAGTCGCCAAAGTGAGCAAACGCCTGGTCTTCAAGCTCAAAATTAGGGGGCAGAGCTTGGGGTGAGCGTCCAATAAGGTAGGGTTGAGTTTTTACATTTGTTCGATAAAGCCAAAGATTACCAAAATGAGCAAGCAAAGGAAAATTTTTATCTAAAAGCCCTTTAGTTTTTAGTGCTTGTTTGGCATAAGTTTTTTCGGTAAAGGTAATATTATTGTCAAAAAGAACAATCTCAACCGAGTACTTTTGCCAGATTTTACGTAAAAGATTAGTATCTTGTTTTTGTAAGGCATAGTTTAACTCCCAATAATACTGCTCGTTGTTTAAATTCCAAACATCAAAAGCTCGGTCTAAAATTGGTTGTTTAATCCCGTGCCAGAGAAATCCAGAACCCCTCAGTCCCCAACGGTAAAAAGTCCAGCCCCAAAAATCGCCTTGGGGCAAGTTAGCGATGCGAGCTGTTTTCGGTTGGGTTTTGAAAAAGTCTATTAGTTGAAAGTACTCTTGGGGAATTTTGACGCGCATTTTAGGGTAAATAAAATTTCCTTCAAAAGCGGGGAAAGAGTAAATAATGATTAGAGAAAATATAAGGCTATAGGTGAAGTTTTTTATCCAATTTGTTTTAAGATAATCGCGTAAATTAAGCTTTGGAGGTATTTTTGCGAGAATGGAGGTGATGGTTTTTGTCCCATAAACAAAAAGAAGAGAAAAAGAAAAAGTGGCCGGATAAACAAATTTAGTAAAAGGAGCGCGAAAGACCTGGTTTAAAAGGAGAGATTGACGAAAGAGATAATTGAGCCAAGAAAATGGTGGAGTGGCAGAAAGCAAGGCGGTGCTCGATAGTAAAAACATTCCCAAAATACCTGCCTCAAAAGATGAGCCTTTTCCTTTAACAACTTTTCCTAATATTTTTAAAAAACCCAATATTCCTAATCCTCCCAAAAGATAGCCAATACTCAGAACCCAGGTTTGGGAAAAATACTTTTGCCAGGGTTGCATCAGAATTTTTCCGCCATCAAAAAAATCAAAGTAATAGCCGCGCAAAAGTAAAAAATCGGTAATTGTTCCTCGGTGCTGATTGCGCAAAAATGTTTCTTCCGAGGACATTAAATTAGTCATCCCCAGTTGAGGATGGTGAAGATTGGTTGCCAAAAAGTAGAAAAAGGGCAGTAGCCAAAAAGAGTTAATTAAAAAAATGGTTGCCAAAGATTTTAGCAAGATTTTTATTTTCTTTCGAGAGCTTATTATTCCTAATCCTCCCCATATTCCCAAACATCCCAGATAAACTAAAAAAAGGGTTTGAACATAAAAAGAGGGGATAGCCAAAATGTTAATTAAAGCAAAGAGGCGCCAATTTTTTTTATTTGGTTTTTTCAAAACCCGCCAAAAAGAAAAGATTAGCCAGGGAAAAAATCCCCAAAAAGTGGAAAAAGCCTCGTAGGGAGCCCAAAAAATCTGAATAGTGCCAAAATTGAGAAGATAGAAGAGGGCGCCAAGGAATCTTTCTTTTTTGCCAAACTTTCCCAATAATCCCAATCCCCAATAAAACCCTAAAGTTCCTAGCCCTAACATGCTAAAATGCCAAAGATAGCGGATCCAGTTGTTGGGTAAAAGAAGAATAAGGGGAAGCAAGATGAACTGGCGAATCAAATCAGTGGCATGGCCCATGCCACCTACCAGTCCCAGCCCTTGATATTCTTGCCAAACGGTAAAAATTGATCTTTTCAAATTTAACCAAATATTTAGCTCCGGCATCAGATTATCCCAGCCGGCCAACCAGGTACCAGGGGTAAAATTGCTTATCCAAATTGCTCCCAGTATTCCCAGTAATCCTAATATTCCCCAGTCAAGTTTTCTTTTCATTTTTCCTATGTTTTACTTTTTTTGGATAAAGTTGATAAAGTTTTTTTTAGCAAAGTTACCTTAATTAATTTTAATCTACTACCGCCGGTTGAGGAGCGGAAGAAACAAGAATGTTTTTTTTCTTGACTCTAAATAATTCAAATAACCAAACTATAAGTTTTGCTGGTATTAGCGAAACCAAAAAAAACTCTCCTAGGAAAAGAAATAAATTAAGCCAATAGGGTTGATAATTATAGCGCCAAATAGCCCTTAGGCGTACTTTGACAGCCATGAAGAAGATTGCCTTAACATTGGAGAAAGTAACCGAGCTTTCTCTTTTTCGATATTGAAGAACAAAATCGCTAACATTGCTGAAATCTCCATATTGCAAAAGCTGAAAATGCATATCAATATCGTCATTTTTTGCAATTTTGATATCATAGCGTAATTTTTTTATTACCGAAGCCCTAGCCATTAATGTTGGCGGTTGAATTACCATATAGTTGAAGATTTTACGATAACATTCTTTTGGATCTTGGGGAAAAAATTTTTCTCCAATAATATTCCCTTCTTCATCGATGATTATTTCTTGCCCTCCTACGGCGACTAACTGAAGCTCCTTTTCTAATATTTTCACCTGTTTTTCTAGGCGCCAAGGAAGAGAAATGTCGTCAGCATCCATTCGGGCAATATATTTACCTTTGGTTTTTTGGAGGGCAAAATTTAAGCTTCCGGCTAAGTATCTCTTTGTTTTATTTTGAAAAACCCTGATTCTCTTGTCTTCTTGAGAGTATTTTTGAAGAACCTCCCAAGAGTTATCTGTAGAACAATCATCAACAGCAATTAATTCCCAATTCTGATAAGTTTGATTTATAATGCTTTCAATTGTTTCCACCAAAAATTTACCGGCATTATAAACTGGCATGATGACAGAAGCCAAGGATTGATTTTTAGAAAATTTTTTAGATTTTTCCATCTTTTTTATTAATTCTTTTAATTAGCTCCTTTTTTTATAAAGAGGAAGAAAAAGGGTGGTGATGGTGGTGAGCTGAGAAAAAAATTTGCGTTTTTGCAACGCAATCTCGCTCACCACCTCTGGGACGGACGGGGAAAAATAATTCTACTGGTTTAGTGATAATCCGGGGGTATCTTTTATGACACTCTTGTCGACAATTATTAAGATGGGCGGTGGTGGAATGTGATCTCTATCTGCTACCTCTTTTCTCATTTCTGTCCATCTGCTCGTGTCCTTGCAGCTGACTGTCCATCTGGTCCCTACCCAACCAGAATCCACTTGGAATAGTATCCCCGGCGCAACTGCGACGTGGATAGTGGTTGACGGGTTTTTCCCGTCCCACATTTGTAGGTA
>CAZHZZ010000041.1:0-3645 GCA_964537585.1 uncultured Gammaproteobacteria bacterium
CTTTTGCCATTAGGAACGTTCCACTAAGATTCGTGATAGTAATTTTTTCAATATTCAGGCTCGAACTTAAAAGAAAAAATTCATCTATTGAAATAGGCAATCAGGCCAGCAACGAGTAGCAACAAAACAAAAGGAACTGTTTTCTTAAATAAAGCTTTGGCCATTATTTTATTCTAATCTTCTTTCTAAAAGGTTATATGGACTATTGGGATACTACAATCATTTAATCTCGGTTATATCTTTAAAACCATATATTTCTTCGTAGCTTGTATAAAAGGTTTTATCAGGAAGAAGCTTTAGGTTTTCTCCAAAAAATTTGTCAAACACTATTCTAAATGTATTTACCGGAGTGATTGTTTGATAAAAATCTTGATAGTTTTTATCAGGAAAATAAACCGCATATAAAATGCTGCTTCTCTCCCTTACTCCTTCTTGCGAGTAGTTCTCCAGCCAGTTTTTTCTCTTACCAAAAATTGACGCCGGTCCATGGTCAGACTGCAAAACAATCACCGGCGGTTTTTCTGAATTCTGAATTATTTTTTGCAGTACCGGAATAATCTGATCTGAAATAAATATCAACTGGCCTAGATATTTCGGTCTTTTGCCAATTCCTTCATCAGCCATTTCAAGTTCAGCTCCCAAAGACGGACTGCCGTCGGCATTAAAAACATAAGGAGGGTGAGGAGCCATTATGTGAGCAGTAACAAATTTTTTTCCCTCCTTAAAGGGAATTATGGGAAGATTTTGCAAGGTCGATATTGTCCTTTCGCGTAAGGCATCACCCCTAACCTTCTTGATCAAGGGGGAAAGAAGAGTGGTTTGCAAAAAAGTTATCTCCGCCTCGTCAAGTGATATATTTTTACCAAAAACCTTAAAATAACCATCTTTTTTAAAATTAATGTCCGCCCGGTAACTTTCGTTTGTACCCTCCCAGCCGGAAACAAAATTAATTGTCGTATATCCTAGGCTCTTCAGTTTTTTAGCCGCCTCGTTTTCCTCTACCAGCTTTCTGGCAGCATTCCCGCTGGCAGGGTTTGTACCGTATTTTTCCGGAAGGTCGTCCAGATACCTCATATTTAAAGCTGAAGGCAAAGAAAGGTAGGTATGAATATAGTTGCTTCGGGCTTTGTCGGCAACATAGAAACCCATTTTTTTCAAACTATCCACAAATTTGGAATTGTCATAACCGTAAATTTCCTGCAAAATATCATTTCTGGCATAGCCGTCAAGAACAATATAATAAATATCTGGACCATCTTTCTTACTTTCCGTCGTCAAGACCTGGTTTTCAGTTTGTTTTCCTTCGTTTTTTATCTTTCGGCTTTCATTGGCGACAATGGCCACAGAAAGATAACCAACTAAAACAACTAAAGAAATAATCAAAAAAGAAACCACTTTTGAAAATAACATTTTTGACCTTAGAATCTTAAAAGCCAAAAGAACAAAAAGGACAAAAATAACCGGTAGCAAAACTTTGTCCGGGCCAAGAACTACCCCTCCGGGAAGAGGAACAAAAAACTTCTTGTCTAATGCTCGGCTTAAGCGACCATAAGAAAAAAAGATAAAAACAATCAAAGAGACAATAACTGAAGCTTTATGTTTATCCTTTATAATAAAAAACAAAATTAAAGTTGCTAAAGCAACAGTGGTAACCGAGTAAACCAGTAATCCCTGAACAAATTTCAAGGAAAGTTCTTGAGAGTTGCTTAGGAAAAAAGATAGAATTGGGAAAACCGCTAGTAAAACCGGCGGCAACAAAAAACTAATAGCCTTTAATTGACTCGTCTTTTTGCCTTGGTTCATTTTTTCTTCATTAGATAAATAATCCTTTTTGACTCTTTTATCGGTTCTTCCCTAATAATTTTGTAGTATCTCGAAAACTCCTTTTCAAAGTTTTCTTTTGAATAGTTTTTAAAAATATCCTCTCTGTTTTGCAAAAGAATTTTTACTTTGGAATCGGCTTTGGGAACAAACTCAACAATCAACCAATTACCAAGAGAAGAAAAATACCTGGCAATATGACCCAAGGGCAGATTATTGGAAATAGCCAAATGATGAATAATTGCAAAAGCAATTATGCAGTCTGCTTTTGCTCTTTGGTTAAATGATTTTCTCTCCTCATTTTCCCACCCGAGAGAAGGGCTGGGGTTGGTAAGATCAATTACCAAAGAAAGTAGTAAACTTTCTTCATTTTTTTTGCCCTCAAGATAACTTTTCTCTACCGCCAATGGGTCTATATCACAAGCAACCGTGTAGACGTCAAGATCGGTAGCGATTCGAGAAAACATCCCTGTGTTTGCTCCCAAATCAACAACTAGTTTTGGTTTAATTTTTCTCAAAAAACTTTTAAGAATTAGCTTTTTTTGCTTAAAAGCCCTGCTTGAATAATTGGTAAAAGTGTAGTATTTTCCCCACTCTGTCTGGCCTTTGTTGATTTTTAAACCCTTAACCGTAGATTCAAGACTACAGATAAAAGAGTTCATCTGAAATTTTGTCATTTTAAATCTGCCTTTTTCGATCTTCTTGTCCGCCATTCTTTTTTGATTAGAAGCGTGAAGGTGAATGTGGGTCAATAAAGAAAAGTTTAGTTTGCTTTTTAACGGCAAAAGTTTACTGGCCAGATCTAAAGGAATTCCGTCAATAAAACCAGCCAGTAGCATGTTTAACCTAAGATCCTTTTTTGCCATTAACGCCAAAGGGGCTAAAAAATGCTGACAAAATTGCCGGTAAGCCACCCAAGGACTACCCTCCTTGTAGCCTTCAAAAGATAGGGTGTCGATAAATACCGGACAACAACCGATAAACTGAACATTAAAACCACTGGCATCTTTTAGGCTCATCCCGTGCTCTATAGAAAGCTTTTGAACTTTCAAAGTCAGCAGAGCCGCGTCTTTAAGCTGAGAAAATGACCACTCATAAGGATAAGAGATGAAAGGAATAAGTTCTGGCTTAATCGCCTTATAACAATCTTTTGTTAAACCCAGTTTTTTCGCAACCTGCTTATGGGGAATAAGCAGGTTTTTCTCGATTAGCTTCTGATATAAACCGGAAGACAGTAGTAAGTCGAAATTGTCTTTAGCGGAAAAGTTGACCTGACGATACAAGCTGTCGCCGATAGAATAAATAAACCCATCCGGATCGCGAAAGGATGAGGCTTCGGGATTAGTTGTCCTCTTTTTCATCTGGCCTTTTCTGATCTTTTTTTGAGAACATTTTCTTCACCTTTCCCCAATTGGCTCTAAAAAAATATCCCGCCCCAGCCAGAGTAGCAACAATAACTTGAATAAGATAGCTACCGCTACCTGGATCAAGATATGCATGGGCAGTTTTTGGAAAGATTAAAGGCACCAAAACAAAAACCAGAGCTAGCTTAAGGGATCTTAACATAGAATGATTATATCATTTATACTAAAGCATGGCAAAAAAAATAACTGGCTGGTTTTTGGTATTAATTTTTCTTTTCTCCTATCTAAATGGAATTTTTGCTCAACAAAAAACAGACTGTAATAACCGGTTTTTAACTTTAATTAACCCAGTAAGAGGAAAAAATTTATGGATTGACCAAGACTTAAAGCCACTGGAAAACCAATACCAGGCGATTAAAAACAAAAATTTTTCGGCCAGCTGGCTTTTGCAGTATGATGC
>CAZHZZ010000041.1:3745-4862 GCA_964537585.1 uncultured Gammaproteobacteria bacterium
GATATAAAAACTGCTCTTATTGTCGCTGATCAGAAAACCACTGACGATTATGGAGTTTGGGGACAGTGGTGGGGAATCCCCTACTATCCTTCAAAGGCAAACATTCTGGTCCCAGCAGCAAAAGAGGAAAAAGATAAGCTTAATTTGATAGTCTTGCAATGGGCACAGAGAGATCTTTCTCTAGCCTATGGACCGGGTCCGGCCTTTTCTAACCATTCACTCCAGGCCAACGACTACGCCGAAAGAGGCCTAACTACTAACTATTTTCAAAAACTGACAAGTACCTATTTAAATTGTGACCTTACTATCGGCCAGATAACTGTTGGATTAGAAACTGGTATTGAAAGCGTCAGGTCATTTAGTGAATACCAAAACCAACTAGAAGTATTGGCAGAAATGAAAAATATAAAAAGCGTCACTATGAGCGAATTTGCCAGCCAGTTTAACAAAATTCAACCACAAAACCCGGAAAAAATAATTCTTAAAGACGACCAAACTCAATGGTTGCTAACTCCGGAAAAAAGACAAAACAAAGACCTAAAAGATAAAATTGCCTACCAACCAAATCTTGCCTTTGCCGATTACTTTGTTGCCGACAAAAGCGACTTTCTTAGAAGAACACTACCAATTAACCACCAAAAAAACCAAGGCAGTAATCTATTTATCATTATTCCTTTCCTATTTATTTTGGCGTTTTTTGCTTATCATCGACTGGGACTTTCCAAGTATTATCTACAGGCATCCTTGTTTATTATCGCCTCTTTTTTAACCACCTTAATGAGCTTTTCAAAATTCGGTTGGAATATCTATTTCGGGCCGGTAATAAAAAATATCTCTTTGGCTCAGTTCGCCGCTATAACAATTTCTTTCTGTATTCTTGCTGTCCTACTTAAGCTTTCCCAAAAGAAAGTTAAAAACACCAGATTACTTGCGCTAATCCTGCCCCTCACTTATGGAATAGACTTTTTAATTAGCATCTTGCGATACATTCAACTTAATGGACAGCATTATTTCGGAATTGGTTGGGATGCCCTAAGATTTGTCGGAATCAAACTTTCCCCTCGGTCAATTGAATTTATAAATCAAGATTTTCCCTCGGTAATCGCCAACTCTTTTT
>CAZHZZ010000042.1:0-4789 GCA_964537585.1 uncultured Gammaproteobacteria bacterium
AACGGGAATTAAAAAATCGCCCCCGCAAGTCTTTTAGCCAAAAAACAATCGCTTGCCAAAAAGAAGTTAAAAAATTCATTATTTTAATTTCATTAAACTATACTGAAATACCGCTTGTCAACCAGCAAACAATGTTTTAAAGTTAATTAATAAAGTAAAACCAGATAATTCATTCAATCACTTATCAACCGCCCTGTCAAGAAGATGTTTAGACAAAGAAATATCACAACAAAAATAAGATGAGCAAAAAAAACCGCCTCTACTTAATGGCCGCCATTTTCTTTCTCCCCTTCTTGGTAATAGCCACCAAAAAAGTAATTGATATTCAAAAAGGAGCCAGTGGTAATCTGGCAAATATTGTGGTTGACCCCAACAAAACCGGCACAGCCATCAATCCCCGCCTCTGGCAAAACTTTGCTCAAGGCGGCGAAGAGCCCGGTGACATGATCGCGCCGGTTATCCCCTTTATAACCGCTCTTGAACCCAAGTTAATCAGAATTGATCACATCTTTGACGCTTATGGCGTGGTCAATCCAAACGGTGAACTTGATTTTTCTCAATTAGACAAAACCGTCAAAAGCATTCTAAAAACCGGCGCCAAACCCATGCTGTCTCTCTCTTATATTCCTTCCTCATATAGCCGGGATGGCAAGATCACTTCCCCTCCCAAAAATTGGCAACAATGGCAAAACTTGGTACAAAAAACAATAGAGCACTACAGTGGCCGGAGGAGACTTAATATAAAGAATGTTTATTACGAAGTTTTTAATGAACCCGACCTGTTTGGCGACTGGCATTATCGCCGCTCACCAAACTACTTAAAACTTTACTACTACTCCAGCCGAGGAGCGCAAACAGCAGAAAATGTTCAGAGCTTCAAAATCGGCGGCCCGGCGACTACCGGCTTGTACCCAAATTGGATAAAAGCCTTGATGGATTTTTCCCTAAAGAACAACTTGAGGCTAGACTTTATCTCCTGGCACCAATACTCCCTCTCTCCCCAGGACTATGCCCGGGATTTTGAAGATTTAAATAAAATCCTTACCGACCGACCGGATTGGCTGGGGATTGAAAGAATTATCAGCGAATTTGGTCCGGCCACAGAAAAATCCTCCTGGTATCAAACAAAAGTCGGCGCCACTCATGATCTGGCCGCCATTGCCCAAGTTATGGATCGGGTTCACCGGGTCATTGCTTTTGAAATAAAAGACGGACCTCATCAAAATCAAGGTTGGGGACTGCTTTCTCGGCAAAAAAAGGCGATCAAGCCCAAGCCCCGCTGGTACGCCTATCGGTTTTTGAATAATCTTAAGGGGAGGCGAATCTTATTAGCCGGCCAGGGTAGTTGGGTTTACGGACTGGCCGACAAAACCGACTCGCAAATACAAATAATGTTGGTCAACTACGACCCGAGCCGTAAACACCATGAAACCATTCCCATCCGCATCTATCACCTCTCTCCCGGCAAACACTCGGTCAGCTATCAGTATCTTTTTGGCAAAAAAACAAACAAAACAATTGACATCGGCCCCTCCTCAATGCTCTTTGACCAAGTTTACTTGCCCCCAAACGAAGCGGTAATCATGACGGTTTCTTCTCCCTCGCCATCCTAAAAAATCTCTATTTTATATTCTAAGCTTTATATAGTAGTATATTAGACAATAATTATATGATCACCTTCATTGCCTTTATCATTGCCTTGTCCATAATGGTCACCATTCACGAGTTGGGGCATTTTCTCGCCGCTAAAAAAAGCGGGGTGATGGTAGAAGAGTTCGGACTTGGCTTTCCGCCCCGCCTTTTCAAAAAAAAGATCGGAGAAACCGTCTATTCTCTCAATCTCATTCTTATCGGAGGCTATGTTAAGCTTTTTGGCGAGGAGTCAACTGATATCTCTGAGGATACCTCACTTTTAAAAAGAGCCTTCTTTTACCAACCGGCCTACAAAAGAGCGATTATCATTAGTAGCGGCGTGGTTATGAATCTGGTCTTGGCAGTAGTGGTTTTCGCTTCTCTTTACACTTTTTTGGGAATTCCCCAAAAAACAAATTGGGTAAAAGTAGTCGCCGTCTCTCCCCACTCCCCGGCTGAAGCAAGCGGCATTAAACAAAACGATTGGATTCTCGCTCTTAACAACCAATCCATCAATACTCCTAATCAACTAATAAAACTGACTAAAAAATACCCTGATCAAGAAATTAGCTTGATTATCGGCAGTGATCAAAAAAGACAAAAAGAAGCGGTTGACTGTCCCGGTTCAACTAAAGAATCTCCCTTTCAATACTGCCGGACCGTCAATACTCATGCCAGAAGTAACTACCCGGAAGGACAAGGCCCGCTGGGAGTAGTCATTTCTAATCAAGAAACAATTAAACCCCCGGTATGGAAGCGGCCGCTATTGGGAACAGTGGTCGGATTTAAAGAGGCCATGTTTTGGGGAAAAATGATTGCGGTTGGTGTTGGCCAGATGATTGGCAATCTGGCCAGTCAACGACAAGTTCCTACCGATATCACCGGTCCGGTGGGCATTTATCAAATTTCCGATCAGATTCAGCAAAAATCCGGCTTAGTCGGCCTCATCCACTTTTTCGCTGTTCTCTCCGTCAACCTGGCTGTCCTTAATGCTATCCCCTTCCCTGCCTTAGATGGTGGCCAGTTGGCTTTTATTGTCTGGGAGGCAGTTACCAAAAGAAAAATAAGCACCAGAACAAAAACCATTATCAATCAGATCGGCTTGGGGATATTGCTTATTATTCTTTTGGCAATAACAATCGGAGACGTGGGAAGGATAATAAAATAAACTTTACTCTCCTCGAATCTCTTTCTCTTTTTTTGCCACTCGCTTTTCGATATCGGCAATATGCTCGTCGGTCAAATCCTGAAGCTTTTTTTCCTGGCGATAAAACTCATCCTCGCTAATTTCCTTCCTCTTCAACCGCTCTTGCAAATCATGTCTTACATCTGCCCTCGTATTTCTTATCATCACCCGGCCTGCCTCTGCTTTACGCTGTAAAATTTTGACATAATCTTCTCTTTGCTCGCTGGTTAGAGCCGGTAAACTCGCTCGAATCAAATTACCATCCACCGCCAGAGTAAAACCTAAATTGGCCTGGTCAAGGCCGTTTTTAATCTCCGCAATGATAGAAACATCCCAAGGCTTAAAAACAAGATGGCGCGCGTCAGGAACTTCAATTGCCCCCAGTTCTCGCAAAGTAAGCTGTTGTTGGCCATCATAAACGGCCACTTTTACTCCTTCAATTAATCCCGGATTGGCTCGGCCGGTACGAATAGAGGCAATCTCCCCAATAAAAACATCAACGGCGGAACGCATCCTTAAGTTAACTGCTTGTTCATCCATAACAAAATATTACCCCCTACTCTTACTTTATTTCCACCCTTTTGAATTTGCCAATTTTAATGTTTTCCCCAAATTTAGCGATGTGGGTCTTAATAAACGTCTCCACCGTTACCCCCGGCTCTCGGACATAATCTTGGCTCAAAAGTTCCTTTTCATTTTTGGGATTCATGGCGGCAATTTGCAAACAAATGTTTTTGGCAAATTGGCGAAAGTTATTATTGCGAGCAACAAAGTCGGTTTCACAAAGCACCTCGACCAAAACTCCCACCCGACCGGTAGCGTGAGTATAGGTCGCCACCACCCCCTGGGCAGTAGCCTTATCCTGTCTTTTAGCCGCTTTCTGCACTCCTTTGGCTTCCAAGACTTTTTTTGCTTGGGCAAAATCACCTTTGGCTTTAATCAGAGCCTCACGACAATCCATTACCCCACCGCCAGTCTGAGCTCTTAGTTTTTTGACTAGCTTAATATCGATATGTTTTGTTTTCATAATTCAAAAGTAACCGGTAAAAATTACTAATTTTTAAGCAGATTTTTGTTTAACTACGGTTTTTTTCCCTAATTTTATCGCCCGAGTAATTTCGGAAACCAACAGTTTAATACTTTTTAAAGCATCGTCATTGGCGGGAATCGGATAGTCAATCAAGGTCGGGTCGGCATTACTATCAACAATCGCTACCAAAGGGATTTTTGCCCTTCTGGCTTCCAGAACAACCGACCGCTCCCGATTAACATCCGCCACAAAAACAGCCGCCGGCAATTCTTTTAAATCAGAAATTCCTCCAAAGAATCTTTCCAGCCGATAAATTTCTTTTTTTATTAACGCCTGTTCTTTTTTCGGCCTTTTGGTAAATTTTCCCTCCTCCCAATCTTTTTTCAAACCGGCCAATTTCTTAATTCTCTTGGAAATCTCTCTCCAGTTGGTGATCGTCCCCCCCAGCCAACGCTCAATTACAAAAGCAACATCCGCCTCTTTGGCTGACTCTTGGATAATCTTTCTGGCCTGCCTCTTCGTGCCTACAAAAACAATTGGTTTGCCACTTGAAGCTATTTGGTGCAAAAATAAGCAAGCTTTATACAAACGTTTTTCTGTTTTGATCAGATCAAAAACTTGGACTTTATCCTTGGCCATATAAAGATAAGGCCTAATACGAGGATGGGTTTTGGCGGTCAGATGACCAAAATGACAACCGGCTTCTAATAGGTCTTTTAGGGTACAAGATAAAGTAAAGGCCTTTTTTTTTGGCGCTTTCTTAACCGCTGTTTTAGTCTTTTTTTTCATCCTTTTTTAAAAATCTTAAAGGAAGCAACCCCTGATTGTCAAAAAATCAAGAGAGGACGATTTTTTGCCTCAAGATTATCCTTGTTTAAAAAAATAAAGTGGGAAATTATAACACAGTTTTTCTTTCTTCGTTTGTTTTTAACTTCTACTCC
>CAZHZZ010000043.1:0-4650 GCA_964537585.1 uncultured Gammaproteobacteria bacterium
TTGACTCTTTTCAACCGCAAGGCGTTGCTGACTACAGACAAACTAGAAATGGCCATAGCGGCGCTGGCCAGCATTGGGTTTAATAAAACTCCGAAAAAGGGATAAAGCGCTCCGGCGGCGATAGGGATAAGGATAATGTTATAACCGAAGGCCCAAACCAGGTTTTGCTTGATATTTTTCATTGTTGCTTGGGAAAGCCTGATTGTTTTTGGTATTAAGGAGATATCACCTCGTAAAAGAGTAATGCCGGCCGACTCTATGGCCACATCGGTGCCACTGCCCATGGCAATGCCTACGTCAGCGGTCGCTAGAGCCGGAGCGTCGTTGATCCCATCGCCGACCATAGCAATCACCTCTCCGGTGGAGGCTTTAAGGTTTTTTATCATTTTTGCTTTGTCTTGGGGGAGAACTTCTGCCAAAACCTCTCCTATTCCTAACTTTTTGGCGATTACTTGAGCGCTGGTTTTGTTGTCTCCGGTAATCATGATGGGGGCAATGTTAATCCTTCTTAGCTTTTCAATTGTTTTTTTGGCGTTTTTTTTGGGAGAGTCGGCAATACCCACCAAGGCGACATTCTTTTGGTCGACAGAAATGTAGGATACTGTTTGGGCTAATTTCCTTAAATCTTTTGCCGTTTTGTCAAGCTCAGCACACAACATTACTTTGTTTTTCATCATAAAGCTTCGAGTTCCAATAATAATTTTGTGGCCCTTGACGATTCCTTTTACTCCCCGCCCGGAAATATCTTTGAATTTTTCTACTGGGAAAATCCGGTTGTTCTTAAGATTATTGGTTATCGCCTCAGCCAGAGGGTGATGGGACTTTTTTTCCACCGATAAGATTAAGGAAGAGATGTAGGGTTTAACTTTCATATCTTGGGGAATTGACCATTTGAGGTCAGCAGTAACTTTATCAAGACCCTTCATAAATTTAAAGATATTTACTTGAGGTTTTCCTTGAGTGAGAGTGCCGGTTTTATCAAGGACCAAGTGCTTAACTTTATTAGTTGTTTCTAGAGCGGCGGCGTTTTTGATCAAAATACCGTTTTGCGCCCCCTTACCAATGCCCACCATAATCGAGGTGGGAGTGGCCAGTCCTAGGGCGCAGGGGCAAGCAATAATCAGAACGGCCACCATATTAACAAGAGCGTTGATGAAAACCGGCTCAGGCCCAAAGTTAAACCAAATTAAAAAAGTAGCCATGGATAAGATGATAACGGTGGGGACAAAATAAGAGGAGATACTGTCGGCCAGCTTTTGAATTGGCGCTTTGGAAGCTTGGGCATGCTTGACCATTTCAATTATCTGGGCAAGCATTGTTTCTTGGCCAACTCCGGTTGCTTTCATCGTAAATGAGCCGTTTTTGCTTATGGTAGCGCCAATGACCTTGTCATTTATTTTTTTGTGGATGGCCATGCTTTCCCCGGTAATCATACTTTCATCGATTGACGAATCACCTTGAATAATTATTCCGTCGACGGGAATTTTTTCCCCCGGCTTGACGATGATTATTTCCCCTTTGTTTATTTTTTCTATGGGGACTTCTACTTCTTTCCCCCCTCTTACTGCCCGGGCGGTTTTTGCTCCCAATTGTAGTAGTTTTTTTGTTGCCTCTGAAGTTTGTCCTTTAGCTTTTGTTTCTAGATATTTACCCAGAAGAATAAGGGTAATTATTGTCGCTGAGGTTTCAAAGTAGACATGAAGGGGGATATTTAATTTTGTAAGATGGGGGGTAAAAATGACTACAAACACCGAGTAAAAGTAGGCGACTGAAGTTCCTAGGGCAATCAAAGTATCCATATTGGCAAGGCGGTTTTTTAAAGCCGACCAAGCGCTTTTATAGTATTGAGCTCCTACCCAAAACTGGACCGGGGTAGCCAAAGCCCACATCACAAGATGATTTTTGATAACTTTGGGGGCAAAAGGAATGAGCGTTCCGACCAGAAGAAAGGCGGTAAAAAAAGCGCTCCAGAGTAGTTTTGTTTTTAGAGTCCTTAATTCTGCGGCTTTTTCTTTCTCAACCGTGTTTTGAGAATCGCCCTTGATCTCTGCAATTGCCTTGTAGCCGACTTGCTTGACAGTTTCTGCTAGTAACTTATCATCAATAGTGTTCTCGTGTTCGACGATCGCCTGCTCGCTGGCATAATTTACTTGAGCGGATAAAACCCCTTTGACGGATTTTAATTTTTTCTCTATATTAATGGCACAACTGGCGCAGTGCATTCCTGAAATTCGCAGAGTTGTTTTTTTAGATTTTTTTTTCATGCCCCTACCTTTATCTTGCCCCGGAACATGTTCATGCCACAGGTAAACTCATATTCGCCCACTTTTTGGGGATTGATTTTGATCTTGGTTGTTTTGTTTAGCCTTAGGTGCCGGCGAATACCAAAATCGGGAATAACCAGCTCTTCTAAACACGAGCTTTCATCTTTTCGTTGAAACTTTAAGGTAACCGATTGACCTTTCTTGATTTTGATTATGGCCGGATTATATCCCCCCTTAACGATTATGGTTATTTCTTTTTTTACTTTTACTTCTTGGTTTTCTTTTTTCATAAAGAAGAACCAATATGTAAATCCTATTAAAAATAAGACGGCGCTGTTTATAAATAATTTCATGCTATTTCTTTTTTTAATTTACCGCTTGTTTTTGTTCAGTTTGATTCACCCTTCTTGTTTTTAGAAGAAATTGCTTTTTTTATAATTATGACTAAGAAAGCGACGATTATAATTGTAAATAGAGCATTTGCCTCGGGAATGGTGTTTAATTTAAGAGCGAGGCTGTTAATGCTTTCTGAAAAACCACTGGCCATTTCGCTCATGGAAAAATCTGTTGCCAAAGTCAAGTAAACAACCAGTCCTCCCATAAAAGTAAAAACAAGAAAGGATATTAAGTTGCCAGTGATAATGGGATATTGTTTCGGACCGATTTTTACCTTCCCGATTATTTTTTTAAAAAAATCCGCTCCTAAAACCTTTTTAGAATCTAGAAAATATGAACCTATATACAGGGGGGTAACCATTCCCGCCACATAAACAAATCCTATCAGTAGCGCTTGCCAGAGGGTAGGAGAAAGAAAGCTTAGAGTTAAGACGCCAACTAAAACTGGGGCGCAACAAGCGCTGGTAATTCCTGAAAAAACTCCAAGAATAAATACCGAAGGGATGTCCGTTCCTTGCCGGCCGGTTTTTTTTAACATTGGCATAGGTAATTTGATTCCCAACAAAGAGATGATGCCGACAAAAACCATAAAAAGACCGCCGGTTAGGTATATTTCACGATGGTACCTGAATAAGTAAGTAGAGATAAGCTGGGCTCCCAAAACAGCCGGAATCATTACTAAAAATATTCCCAGTGAATATATTAAGGTCATAAAAAGAACCCTTTTCCTTTCTTTAAAAACCGAACCCAAGTAAGCAGGAAGGAGGTAGGAGACACAGCAAGGAGCAAATAGAGCCACCATCCCGGCCAGGAAAGCGGCAATGATTGAGGTTTGAAAAAGAATCGTTTCACTCATTTTTGTTTTTTGACTACATTGCCGGTTAGGCGGAGCTCTATTTTGGAATTAGCTTCGTCGTTAGTTTTGAACGATATCAGTCGGGTGATGGGGCCGAGTCCTTGGGGACCATGATATAGAGGATTAAAAATTACCTTGATTTGCGCGGTTTGGTTTGGCTTAATGATACCTTTCCAGGTTGATTGATTGTGCATGCCAAAGGCAGGACTTTCTTGGTTATTTATAATTACTTTCACCGTGGTGCACATGCAGGAGGTTTTAAAGTCGGTAATTTCTAAATCGGCGCTACCGGTGTTTTTTATGGGAAATGTTTTTTCTTTGTTCCCTCCGTCAATATCGATCTCGCCCCAGTCGTAATTTTTGTCACTGGAAAATTTAATGGTAGCGTCTTTGGTTAATTTAAGATTTGTGGGGGCGGTTTTGACAACCAAGACTATACTACCCAGAAGAAGAGTGATTGAGCCGATTATAATGGAAAAGATAATTTTTTTGTCCATTTTATTTTTTTATAAAATTAACTTTTTCGCGAAAGAGAATAAATTTTTGAGAGTTCACTGATCGCTTTTTTTTGTTTTCCGTTTTTTACTTGATCAACAACACAGCCCTTAAGATGACTTTTTAAAACCAGCCCATCTATTTCTTTCAAGGCCTTTTGGATGGCTAGAGATTGAGTGAGGATGTCCACGCAATATTTTCCTTCTTCAATCATTCTCGTTAAACCTTTTACTTGGCCAGTAATTATTTTTAGTCGATGTAGGGTAGAAGTCTTATCATAGCTCATGTATCTATACTAATACCCCCTATGGGTATTGTCAAGGGGGAGAATTAAGGGACTCTTAAGGCGGACTAAAATTTTAGTCTTGAAAGAGCACCGGAAAGCATAAAAAATTATAGTATGTTTTGTAATTAAGGCTTTTGTGTTACTCTTTCTTAAAAAGCATAAGGTGTTTTTTCTAATGAACAATACTGTTCTTCATTGTCAGCTGGTTGAGCGTGAGCCGGTTTTGGATCATTGTGGAGTGGTGGGGGCGTTTTTTCCCAAGGATGTTGCTTTTTTTGACACTGGTCTTTTGGGATTAAAACGATTGCAAACTCGTGGTTATGATGGGGCCGGTTTTTTTGCTTTAACCTCTA
>CAZHZZ010000044.1:0-4540 GCA_964537585.1 uncultured Gammaproteobacteria bacterium
GCAGTAACAAAAGATTCCTCCCTTAAAGGAAAGCTTACCCCTCCTCCTCTCCAAGAGCTACTCCAATAGCCCGAAAGTTGATCGGTCGCCACCCTTACCGCCCTCTCGGTCGCTTTCCCCAAGGAAGGAGCAAAAATTGGTTGCTCTTCCGCGTCTCTTTCTTTTATTTAAAATTTTATTTTTCCTCCGGTCCGACATTTATTCCCCTCCCTCACGGCTCCACTGTTGATCAATATTTTTCACAAAAGAATCTAACAAACAAGCGACTGTCAACGGGCCGATGCCTCCGGGAACCGGAGTAATAAAAGTGGCCTTTTTGCTTACAGAGGCAAAATCAACATCTCCCCGGGGAGCGCCAATATCAATAACAATCACTCCCTTCTTAACCATCCGGCCGTTAACTAAGGCCGGCTGACCGGTGGCGGAAATCAAAATATCGGCCGCGCGGGTATATTTCTCCAATTGATTGGTGCCTAAATGACAGATGGTCACCGTTGCTCCCATGTCGGCTAGCAGTAGGGCAAATGGTTTGCCAATCAGGGTCGATTTACTTATTAAACAGGCATTTTTGCCCATTATAGACTTCGCGCTAATCCCCGCCCGTTTTAAAGCCTGTTGGCCGGCCTTAACTGCCGCCGGTACAAAAATAGGCCGCCTGGCCATCAGCCGCCCCAAGCTAAAACTGGTCAAACCGTCCACATCCTTTTCCGGAACAATTGTCTCCACCGTTAAAAAACGCTCTTTTGGCGACCAGGATGAAGGCAAAGGCAGTTGAACCATAATGCCCGCCGTTTGCTCATCCTTGTTTAAAAGAGCAATCTCCTTTTTCACTTTAGCCGGCGAGGCTTGAGAAAAATGAAAAATTTCAAACCTTATTCCAATCTCCCGGGCAAACTTCTTTTTAAATCGACTGTAAAGGTGGCTGGCCGGATCATCTCCTACTAAAATGGAAACCAAACGGGGAAGATTTTTTCCTTCCGTTTTCCGCTTGGATATCCGCGCCACCAGCCGCCGCTTGATCTTTTCACTTTCTTTTTTGCCATCAAAAATTATGGGAATCATCAGCATATAATAACCCGTTTTCCTATCCACGGCAAACTTAAAAAATTAAAAAAATGATTCTTTCTTCTCGACTGCTCCTTCTTGTTTGATTAAATTTTTAAGCCTTTGTTTGCAAATTGTTTTTCACCCTATAAGCAATCAATCTGTTTATTTTCCATCAATCCCTTACAAACAACGTTTTCATATATTTTTCACAGAGATTAGGTTTAATAATAGCGAATGCGATAATTATGCAATAATCTGAGCGGAAATTAATAAATAATATTAGGTTCAAATAACATTTTTCATTTGCGGGGGTATCAGATAGGTATAGTTGACTACGAAAAACATCTAAACATAAAACAGTAGATCAACAAAGGTTAGCAAAAATAATCAAAACAAAGTCTTATAATATCAGCTATTTAGAAAAGAATATTTTTACTTTAATTTTCGAAGTTTAAAAATACCTGCTCGGTTAACACCAGCCAAAGAAATTTCCAGAGAGCCAGTTGTCGCTTTAATCGCCAAGGTTGGCGAACTAGTCGATAAATCCACTCTCCGCTTCGCTTCCGCAGCCAAACCGGGGCCCTGGAGACCAACTCAGAGTGGTAATCAAAAGCGCCGCCAACTCCCATGGCCATATTTACCGGCAGGTTAGGCAGATTCCTTATAATCCATTGCTCTTGTTTTCCCATTCCATAAGCAACAAATAACATGGATATTTTACCTTTTTTTAGGGATAAAGACGCTCTTTTGATGGCTCTTCCGGTTTCTTTATCCCCCTCAGGGGAGCCATTACCGGCAAAACAGCCGGCCACCTTGAGCTTCGGAAACTTGACTTTTAGTTTCTCTGCCGCCCTATGGGCCACTCCCGGAGCGGCGCCCAGAAAAAACACCGGCCAATCATGCTTTTGCGCCAATCCAAGCAGATCCAGGATGAAATCTGTGCCGCTTATCCGTTTCTCCGCTAAATTTCCGCAATGCAACCTAAAGCCCCCCCCAAACCCCCATGTCAAACTCAACAAAAACCTCTCTAAAAAATGTTTTTGATGGTAATTGTTCCCCTTCTCACGCTTATCCTGAATATAATTTGCCCAAAAAAGATAACTGCCATCAGCCAAGCTAATATCAGCTTTATCCAATATTCGTCGGAAAGATATGTCTTTTTTTGCCAAAACCACAAATTCCGGATTAGGAGTAAATATAATTGTTTTTTTATCTTTTTTAAGCCTCTTTTCAACCTGGCTTAGCAGATAAGTACGAGTTTTGCCATTCAATTTGATTGGTATTGTTTTTCTATTCTTTAGGTCTTTTTTTGCCATTGTTTTAACTAAAAAATTAAGAACAAGCTCACTGGAAAACTACTTCTCCTTAGCCAGGTTGAAAAAAGATCATTTTTTTCTGCTTTTTCCATATTTATCTTTATAACTATAAGGGTATTGGCAACAAAAAAGTTATTTTTTATTAATTTTATAAATTAAAAAAGCTCATCTTCTTTTACTACTCTATAAAGAGCAGTAAAATTTTCTCAATAAAACGACCTCTAGTAAAATAGTATAATAAAATTTAGCTCTCTTTTGTAGCTTTAAATAAACGCCCCCTATAGGACTGCTGGCTATCAGTTATATATATGAAATATTGCCATAATGATAAAATATATTTAACAATAGGCAACGATAATATCATAGTAAAAACAGGCACTTTAAGATGTAAGGTAAAATTATCTACAAATAAAAACATCATTTATATAATAAAAGTTAAAAGACTTCCCTCTCTTATTCTCATAATAACTTTTATCCTCTTTATTAGTCAAATAATAGGACTTTATTGTTTTAAAGACTTTTTATAAACTTCTAAATTTTCTAAAACCAATCCTGTGCCCTTTACTACCGATAAAAGAGGCTCTTCAACCAGGTAACAAACTACTCCTAATTGACCTGTTAAATATTTATCTAGGCCATGCAAAAGGGTTGTTCCTCCACTTAAAATCACTCCTTTATCGACGACATCGGAGACTAATTCCGGAGGAGTCTCTTCCAGGACTGATTTTACCGCTCCTAAAATCAGCTCCAGCGGTTCGGCTAAAGCCTCGGCTACTTCCTGAGAACTAATCTCGTATTTCCGGGGCAAACCGGTAACCGCGTCTCGACCGGAAATTTCCAAGCTTTTTTTCTTCTTACGAGGCAAGGCGCCGCCAATCTCAATCTTAATCCTTTCCGCCGTTTGTTCCCCGATCGTTAAATTATGCTTCTTTTTAAGATAATTTACTATTGCTTCGTCAAGCTTATTGCCCCCCACCCTCAGGCTGCGATGAGCGACCACCCCGCCTAAAGAAATTACCGCCACTTCGCACCCGCCACCACCAATATCGACAATCATATTGCCTGAAGGATCAGAAATGGGAATCTGACTGCCAATCGCCGCCGCCAAAGGCTCATCAATCAAATAGGCCCTTCTGGCTCCGGCGCTTAAGGCGGCATCAATAACCGCTCTTTGCTCTACCTGGGTTACTCCCGCCGGAACACAAACCAAAACCTCCGGTTTGAAAAGAGTAGTAGAGCCACAAACCTGACGAATAAAAAACTTGAGCATTGCTTCCGTCACCTCATAATCGGCAATCACCCCATCGCGCATCGGTCGGCGAGCAACAATATAATCCGGCGTCCGCCCCAACATTGCCTTAGCTTCTTTACCCACCGCCAGCACCTTATCATCCTCCAAGGAAACCGCCACCACTGTCGGCTCGTTCAAGGCCAATCCGCGGCCCACCTCCCAAACCAAAGAATTAGCCGTTCCCAAGTCAATTCCTAACTTTTTGAATAAGGCCATGTTGCGTTGAACAAAAAATTAATTATGCCAATATCATTCCCCATGGCAATTGATGATACCTTATGACACGTTGAGATATCTTTAGATTGGCTATTCTGAACATAATTTCATTATAACAGAATTTGCCTAATTCTTGTTATCGCGATCAGTTTGGGGTCATGAGCCTTACCTAAAATCCACTCTCAACCACTCGGTCGGGTTAACCTGATCAGGGAAAGCTTGTCCCCAATCAGCAGCCTCCCCTCCTAAGGACTCGTAACAAACTTCATACGAACCGGTCAACGGTAAAATCAACGGCAACATCCGGCACATGGCTGCAAAAGAACCCGAGAATCTATTGCCATCAACAACTACTATCCTTTGCTGATCTAATCTAACAGATGCCTGTACTTCTCTCTTGCCATTATTTTTAAAGAATATTACCGGATCTTTAACAAGTATAATCCCCTTCACCGCCTGTCCGCCAATTTGCGCCCGCCTTGTTTCCGAGGCAATAAATCCTCTTTCTTTCTCACCAAGCGCTTGGGAAATAATATTCTCTCCTGCCCTAACCTGATGAGAGAATATAACTCCCCCTTCTAACGACTGTTTTTCTACCCCGATCGACAATCTGCTTCCCGGAATAATAGAGCGTTCGCTTCGAGGCGTCTCGGGAGGGGTAACCTGGATT
>CAZHZZ010000045.1:0-4441 GCA_964537585.1 uncultured Gammaproteobacteria bacterium
TAAAGATTGGTAAATTTTAGAAAGTTTTTCGGCGATCATTTTATAATCATAATTATTCTCGACAAATTTTCTGGCCGCGCTAGCCATTTTTTTCGCCCTTTTTGGATTTTGAATTGTTTTTACTATCGCGTGCGCCATCTGCTGGGGGGTATCTTGAATAAAAGCATGTTGGCCGTTTTTAACGTTTAACCCGCTCATGCCTACGGATGTGGAGACGAGGGGCAGGTTGCTTGCCATGGCGGCGAGATTTTTTAATCTGGTTCCTCCGGGCCCCTTGATTGGGGAAACAAACACCGTTGCCTCTTTATAGGCAGTTTTAATCCCCTCTCCATCATCTTCTTTTAGATTTTTGATAATAATATCCCTGTCAGCTTTATTAATCAGTGACTGGGGTTGATGTTGGCCGGCAATCATAACTCTGGCTTGGGGAATTTTTTCCTTTACCAGGGGAAAAATTTTGTCAATAAGCAGTTGGGCCGCTTCCGTATTTTGCAGCCAATAGAAATTGCCCACAAAAAGAATAATAGGGTGCTTGCTCTGACGGTTAATTTTCTTTTTAAAAAACTCCAGGTTAATTCCATTGGGGACAATATCCACATCCAAGGCGGGCTCTAGTTTGAGCATTTCCTCTTTATCTCTCTCAGAAACGGCAATAACTTTATTGGCTTGTCGCCAGTAGTATCTTTCCCAGTATTTTAGTTTAATTATATCAATACTCAAAAAAGGGCGCAGAAAAAAAGGAGCGGTGCGGTGAGCGTAATGTTGGTAAACTTGATATTCGATTGTTTGGTCCACCAGAACTACCGGTATATTGGTGGGAGGGATGTGAGGCATGGCATAAAACGTTTCTACGTGAATGAGGTCATATTTATTGGCGCTTAACTCTTGGGCAATGGCCTTTTTGGTTGATGACGAAAAATTACGCACCACCAAAAATGGCTGCAGAGAAAAACCGGTGCGAAGAATATTTTTTAAGGTCCAAGGTTTTTGGGGTCGGCGAAACACTTTGACTTTTTCACAAAACGCTTTTTCCAGGAGAGGAACATATTGTTTTTCTCTCTCATTTTTTATTAGGGAAAACAAGGTTATTTTATGTTTTGATCTTAAATGTTTTAAGAGGTTTTGGGTCCTGATCTGTCCCCCGGAAGAATCTGGAAATGGCAAGTATGGCGTTAACATCAGTATCTTCATTTTGCTAATTTAACGATGACGTATTGGGGAGTTTTTTTAATCACTTGATTTTCTGGCGCCTTCATTGTCTGGTTAGTATAATCATCAAAGTTAACAGAAACGTAATATTCCGCCCCTCTTTTGACGAGATCTTTAACTGAGGTGATAACGATTGCCCAACCTTGGCGGTTGGTTTGGTATAAAAAGGTGCTGTCGCCACCATAGGGGGCGATTACTTTGGCATTTGGGGGTAAAACTTGGTCGGCTATTTTCCCCGCTTCGATGATCTCCGGATGATTAATCTGGTAATAACCCCTGACTAGATACCAGGACAAAAACAAAGAAAGATTAATACAAATGATGACCATCAAGGCGGTTATGAGCCGAGGATAAAAGTGTTTTGATTGAATGCGGACTAAGTTCACCGTTCCCATTGCCAAAAATACAGAAATCGCCGGCATAAGAATAATTTGGTAATAGTCGTGTTGGACATTGCCGCCGGCAAAGATAACCAAATAGGTAAACAGGCCTGCCAGCCAACCAAAAAACAAAATGTTTTTTTTCGAAATGGGCGAGGTTAGCCCTAAAAATAAGAAAACAGTTCCCCAGTATCCCAGCATCAACTTGCCAATCCTTTCCCCAAAAAGCCACCACCACCAGGCGGGGCGCAGTCTAATTCCCTTGGCGTTAAACAGCCATCCGCTGGCGGGAATGCCTTCAGGGAATTGCAGCATCCAAAACCTCCAGAGGGCAAAAGGAACAAGGGCCAGGAAAATATAACTAACGATTAGCAATATGGTCTTTTTAGAAATTCCCTTATTAATAAAAATAATAACAGTGCTGGGAAAGATAAGAAAAATAGCGTAAGGCTTAGTGAGAATAGCCGCCATTGCCAAAATTAAGCTTATTATTAGCCTTATTTTCCTTGCTTTTAATTTTTTCTGCCAGAGCAAGAGAAAGTAAATACTCCCCAAGCTTAAGCTCACCATGGCAGGACCGGGGAGGATAACGCGAGAATAATAAATCCCATAGGGCAAAAAAAGGAAGAAAAAAAGGCTGATTGCGGCAGTTGTCCATCCCAAGAGCATTTTTGTGATTTGATAAAGCCACCAGCCACCAATTAGCCAAAACAGAATACTAGTCAACCGACCGGCGGTTTCGAAGGGAAACTGGCCGGGCAGCCAATGCCCCGTTCCCCGAAACAAGAGGGCATGGGCGACGTTATAAATAGGAAATTCGACAAACCGCCATCCTTGAGGGTTGTCTATTCCCGAGGCGACGCTAGAAATATTTTCAAAGCGAGGATGAAAAAGGTCGTAGCCGTGTTTGCTAAAATTTCGTGCCACTGCCGCCGTATCTGCTTGGCGCCACGAATGCCAATCGCCCAGTGGCGCTTCAATCCGGTACAAACGGACCCCCAGACCCAGTATTAGCAATAAAATTATTGTTATTTTTTTAATCAACGTTAGGTTTTAATTTTTAAGATGCCGCCTTTAAACGGTCGCTTTTGAATTTTAGGTTAACCTGATATCCGATTCCCATCCACATCCAAAAGTAAAATGCCGTCTTAGAGGCCTCGAAAACATCAATAAAGACCGCATTGGCCAAAAAGGCAATTAGTCCTCCCAATAAGCCGGCAGCTAATAATCTCCTTGATTTTTTGCTCTGCCAAATAATTTCCAGATTTTTTAAGGCAAGATGAAAAATAATTAGAAAGAAGACCAGTCCTCCCAAGATCCCTGTTTCTCCCAAAACCCTGAGGTAGTCGTTGTCGGTGGCCAGACCAAGTGAAGAAAAGCCGGTTCCTAAAATCGGATTGATAAAAAAAGCATTAACTGCCCGTGGCCATTCCACCTCAAATCTGATTCGGGATGATCTGGCCGCCGCCGCCTGGGTTTCTTCCGGGGTTGGCCATGTCCTGACTTCTCTCATCACGATTTTGCCTGTTATTTTTTTTTCCGCCCTTTCTTTTGTTGGCAAAGAGGCTGGCGCCTTTTTTTCATCAACGACAGTTTTTTTAGATGTCTCTTTTTGTTCAATGACGGAAAGAGGGGACGTTTTTTGCGGTGACTGGGGAAATAGCGCCGTTAGGTTTTTGACGGGCAATAATTGAATTAAAGCGATGGAAGGCAGCGAGCTTTGTAGCCTGGTGTTTAATTCGTTTGATTGCATGCCCCAATATAAGCTAATAATCAGTATTAAAGGGATCCAGAGAAACTTTCTTAATAAGACCAGGGTAACGCTGATGCCAATTATATAAGCTACAAAAGAAACTCGGGAAGCGGTTAATATTAAAAGATGAAAATTAAGAAGAAAACAGCCGATTAAGAGGAGTTTGAGCCACCTTTTTTTGGTCATAAAAATCAAAGCGGGGAAAACAGAGAGTAAAAAAGAGAGCCAAACGGCCAGATCATAGTGACCGGCAAAAGTAGAGCTTATTCTTGTCCATTTATCCAAATGAAGGATGAGTCCCCCAGAAAACTCTTCGTTCATAGTAGAGACAACCGGCAGGCCAAAATATTTTTGGCCCATTCCGTAGGCAAAAATGGCAATGGAGGTTAAGATGATAACCTTAATGGGTCGTCGCCAACCCATAGTCGCCGTGGCGTCATAGGCGATAAAAAACAAGCTCATGTATTCGACTCTTCTGGCTAAATGGAAGAATCCTAATTTTCCGTTGGCAAGGCCGGTGATAAAAATGGCCGCCAGAAGAGAAACTAGCCCTACTGCCCAGTAAAGAAGAAAAAAAAGAGTGATTTTTTCTTTTAAAATAGGAAAGCCTTTTTTGCTTTGGGAAATAGCCCAGGCAGAAATAGTGATTAAAACCAGCCAGTCTTCCAATCTCACAGAAACATATGTTCCCGCTACTCCCTGAAGGGGAAATTTTTGATAAAGAGGGATAAAAATCAACAGAACGACAAACAAAACTCGGTTGATATCTATGGTTTTAGTACACTTGAGCCAACGCTTGGCGGTAAGTCTTTTTAAGATATTCATTTTTGATAATTAAACCTATAGACCAGCTGATTGCCGCCTTTATCGCCAGGATTGCCTTTAGGATTGGCAGTTGGGCGGGCTTATGTTTTTTGTAAAAAATAATCAAACCGCGATAAATGTTAATTATTGGTTTAACTCGACCTGTTTTTGCACTCCCCCGACCAAGGTGAATAATTTTAGCATATGGATAAAAACCGATTTTAAAATTCATCTTTTTAAGCCGATAGCACCATTCCGCTTCTTCCATGTACATAAAAAAATTCTCGTCAAATCC
>CAZHZZ010000046.1:0-3965 GCA_964537585.1 uncultured Gammaproteobacteria bacterium
AAGGGCTCAGGTTCTCCAAACCTGTGCAATTGGCCGCTATGCGACTCCTCCAAAAAAAATACAGACCCGACTTTCCCTCTTGGTGTCCTCGGAGGGATTTGAACCCCCAACCTTTTCCTCCGCAGGGAAACGCTCTATCCAATTGAGCTACGAGGACCCCTAAAAGTCCTCTATTATACAATTTATGAAGCCTTGTGAGCAAAAATGAAAAAATCTACTTCCCGTCACCCGCTTCTAAAGGAAGATTTTTAAGAAGCCAAGCAGAAAACCGGTCAACAAATCCTTTTTTGGCTTCCTCTTTCTCCTGAGGAAGATATCCAGACAACACTTTTTCTAGCTTCTTTTTGTCTTTATCAGCAAAAACCAGGTGTAAAATCCTTGGGAAATTTACTGCTGTTTCAACGTTAACCAGCCCGTGTCCCCACTTCTGTGAAAACCAAAAAGATCGTAAAAAGGGCCAATCAAAACACTGCTCTGAACCGGCAAAATAAATTCCCTTATTGGTTATCTTGTGCTTCACTCTGCGCGGCTCTACCGTTGTCAAGACATAATAAAGAAAAACCAGAGAAATCAAAGCGACAATCAAAAACCACTCTTTGGCGAAAAACAAGATTAGACAAACCAGAGAAAGAATGGCAATCACCGTTGTCCAAAACTCAAAATCTTTTTTCTGAAACGGTCTCCCAACCGCTTCCCACTTAAACAAAACCTTTTCTTCCTGAAGCGGAGCATCTTCTGGGATTGGAGAAAATTTTTTCTTTGGCCTAACTTTACTCGTCATTAATAAAATGATAAACAAAAAAAAGTCTTATTGCAAACAAAGATTTGTGAAAAAAAATTTTAAACTTGGACGTCCTGTTATGGCCAAGCCACCGGCAACTATGGAGAGGGAACAAGCAAATACCAGTAGGCCTCTCGGGTCAGTTTTATAATTATTTCCTTAGCATGTTGAGGAGAGGTATTTTTAGATAAAAAAACAAATAAAAGTGGATTGTGGGGGACAAAAATTATTCCCGCATCACTACCGGAGTTATCCTCAACCCCCACTTTATGAGAAACAATTATTCCTTCCGGAACACCAGCAGGCATCTGGTCATCAAAAGGAGTGTCCTGGAGGGTGGAGAGGAACTTGTCCTTCATTTGTCCGGAAAGAATTTTTCCTTGATAAAGCTTCCGAAAAAACAAGGCAATATCGGCCGGACTAGTCTGATCATTCGAAAATGACGTCTGGTTCATTCCCAGCTGGCCACCTGCCTGCTGAACAATTTTATCGCCAAGATTCTGATGGATAATATACAAAGCCGTATTATCTGACTGGTTTAGTGATAAAAAGGCCAGTTTTTCAAAACTAACAACTTCTCCTGCCGATTTGTATTGAAGACTGCCATTACCATTAAGCTTGTCCTTTTCCTTCAATCTCCATTCGTCATCTAAAGAAAACCGGCCGTTTTCCATTTCCTGGTAAAACCTGGCGGTTATAGGCAGCTTTATCAACGAAGCGGCCGGAAACAAGCTGTCTGCTTGGTAACGCCAAACAAAATCCCCTCCCAATTCTTCTATCCATATTCCCCAATTATCTTTTTCTGAGCCAATGACACTCATAATAATGTTCTCTAAATCTTCTGGGGACTGTTTGCTTTCTTCCGGATGAGAAAATGGCCAAGAAAAGCTTGGTAATTGCTTCGGTTTCTTGACAACAGGAGAGTAGATGGTAACCGGGTTTTTTTTAACCTGGGCAATAATTAAAAACGCAAGGCTAAAAGAAAAACTAGTTAAAGCCAAAATAATAATCCAAATCCTTGTTTTTTTAAGTTTTTTTTTATCAGAAGGGGCATTAAAAGACCGCCTGATCATTTTATTCTTTGACTAATGAAATTTTCCACTGCAGTATGAGTAAGTAATCCCGCCTTGGCGCCAATTTGGGAGACAACACTAGCCGAATTAGCCAATCCCCAACTAATACTTTTATCAATATCAAAGCCTTTAATCAATCCGGTTACTAAACCACAACCAAAACTATCTCCCGCTCCTGTTTCATCAGCAACCGGTACTTTAAATATCGACTGGCGAAATCTTTTGCCGTCTGCAAAAACAGTCACTCCTTGGCGACCTTGAGTGATCGCGGTTATCGAGGTGGGAATCTGCTTAACTTGCTGCCAAAAATTGCCAGCGCCTACATTTAGCAATGATCGGGCTTCTTCTTCGTTCAGAAGGATAACGTCAACTTGAGACAGAAGTGAGAAAACTTCTTTTCCTTGCGCTAATTCTTTTTTGCCCGGATTCCAAGCAACCTTTATATTATTTTTTCGAGCAAAGCCAAACAACTCTTTGCCTAATTCTAAATTTCCTTCGAGGGAGGCAACATAAAACCAATCTGCTTTCAATCGTGACCAAGGAACATCTGCCCTCGTCAACCTGGTCCTTCCTCTATAAACCAAAATACCCCGCCCTCCATCCGGACCAACTAAAATCACCGATGTATCGGTTTCATCACCTTTCTTTGTCGCCAACCAATCAATATCGAGATTCTTTTCCTCCCCTAGTTCATGGACAATTGCCTTTCCCAGTGGATCCTGGCCCATTCTGGCAACAACAGCTGTCTTAAGTCCCATTCTGGCAAAGCCGGTGGCCGTATTAGTGCCACCACCCCCGCTTACCAACAGGCGACTGTCAACCTCCACTTTGCCGCCATACGTTAAGCAAATGGCTGTTTCCTTTTCATCAACCGAGCCTGTCTTTAGTAGTTTAAATCCCTTGGAGAATAAAAAAATATCCGCTACTGCTGAGCCAAAACAAACTACTGGGAATTTTTTTTTCTGAGAAGGCATCTCTTTAGAGTGTCATCTTTACTATTTCTTTAATTTCCTTTTTCAAATCCTTGATCACCGGCTGAGCAATTTCATAAAACCTTAGGCTAGAATTAGTCTTAAAAGACTGAAGAAGAGATTGCCGATAAACAAAGCGCAAACGGCTATTAAAGTTTATCTTTTGTATCAGCTTCTCTTTTATGGCCCGGCTGAGCTGGCGACGATTAACGCCAGAACCGCCATGAAGTACGGGTAAGCCCGGGGCAATTTTTTCCTTTACCCCCCTCAAGAGTTTAGTGTCAATTTTTTCTTCCTTTTCAGGGTCAAAGCCATGTTTGTTGCCGGCAAAAACAGCCACAAGATCAACCTTTGTTTTCTGATAAAACTCTTGGACCTTGTCCAAATTAACCAGGTCTTCCTGGGGCTCCGCTTCAATTAAAACCCCCTTCGGACGAGCCCAATCAACCACCTGGCGAGTTAGCTTAATATTAGCTTGCCAAGGTCGAGAAGAAGCATCGATATGAACCATGTCAAACCCCATGTTAATCGCTTTTTTTAATATCTGAATGTCTTTACCGTGATCTAGATTGGCGAACAAAGGCAGGCCACGCTTTTTCTGACTATTAACAACCGCCAAAAAATTTTCTATTCCCCAAAATTTTTCTTCTCCTCCGGAAACCTGAACAATTATCGGCAAATTTGTTTCTTCTACTACCTCAACTACTGATTTAAAAACAAGCCAGTTATCAACATTAAAGGCGATCAGGGTTCGGCGCGCTAAGGCTTGTCTGATGTTCATTTTTGCTCAAATACACTAAAGTTTAAGAGAAAACAATTGAAAATTCTTTAAAGCATCGGGCTTTTGCCAAATTGTTACTTGCCGATCACTGATTGATCTTTTAGAAAAAGGGTAAAGAGAAGCTTTGATACACGAAGTAGCCAAAATTGTCGATCCGATTAAAATAAAAACGACCATCAAAAAGTGCTTTTTGACAATTTTCATTGTTTTTTAATCTTAGCACCTTTGTTAACCAAACTCAAATTTGCTAAAATAAGGAGAAAAGCAAAAAGCGCAAAACCAAAAACAGTAAAGGAGGGGTGGCTGAGCGGTTAAAAGCGACGGCTTGCTAAGCCGTTGGGCCTCACGGTCCGCGCAGG
>CAZHZZ010000047.1:0-3846 GCA_964537585.1 uncultured Gammaproteobacteria bacterium
CGTCTGACCAGACCACGCCGGTTGACCTGACTATTAGACAATATGACCAGGTCCGCTGGGACAACCAGACAGACCGGGAGATGATTGTTAAAGCCCTTGATCAAAAGAGCCCACCACTGGGTAAGGGAAAAAGGTTTTTGGTCAGCTTCAAGAAAAAAGGCAGTTTTGCCTACCAAGTCCTTCTCGACGGACAGGAAAAATCGACAGGTAAAATAACAGTAGAATAACGACTAATTTTTGCGCGCCATTACAAACAAAAAGTCTCCCAAGCGATTAAGATATTGTTTTATTGCCAGAGATGAAACATTCAGCTTTATCACTTGCCGTTCCGACCGGCGACAAATCGCCCGACAAATATGCAAACAAGCTTCAAAACGAGTTTTTCCCGGTAAAACAAATGATTTTTGGCGAGGCAGGTTCTTTTGCCAAAAGTCCATTTTACCCTCCAAAAATTTTACCGGCCCAACCGGAAAATCATCCTCATACCCCGCTAAAACCGCATTAAGCACAAGAATGTCTTTCTGCACCCTCAATAACAAATTCTTTTCCTTTTTCGTTCCGGCCTCGGCTCTGGCCAACCCCAAAAAACAAGAAAGCTCATCCAAAGCGCCCATTGCCTCCAGAAGGGGGTCGTCTTTAGCCACTCGTCTGTCTTTTATCAAAGTCCGGCCATTATCACCGGTTTTTGTATAGATTTTGTTCATTACCTGTCCGCCCGGGAAACAGTTTACTATTGCCGCCGCGGTAAAAATATTGGCTACTAACTATTGGCTTTTCTAGCATTTGGAAAAGCTGCACGACAGACACCTAGCGCAACCCTCCTCGTAAATCAGCCCGGCATCGCCACACTTAGGGCAAATATCTCGAGCCCGGCCTACCCTTTTCTCTTCTTTGACCAAAGCGGGTTGGTGCCCTGTCAGAGAAATTGCCCCCACCTTTTGATTATTTTCCATCACATGCTCCTCAATCGCCTTGGCCACCCCGTCAGCCAACGAACGTACCTTATCCTTGCCAAAACCAATTGTACTGCCGCCACCAATCCCCCTTAGCTGGTCAACTACCAAATCTGCTATCTGGCGAGAAGTCATGTGCGGAGAATTAATTCGTAAACAAAGAGAAATCAGGCGACCAATTGCTTCGGCATCCGCGGCTAATTCAGAACCGGCTCGACCCACATTGACAAATACTTCCATCGGATGATCAATCTTCCCATTATGATTAATAGTAACAAAAGCCGTTCCCGCCGGAGTTTTTACCCGGTAGGTAAATCCTTGAACCGCCAGCGGCCGCTCCTTAACCGGTCGGTCAGTCCCCGTCGCTCCTTCCTTCTTTTTTTCCTCCTCTTTCTTAGTCCCCGCCGTCAAAACCTGTTCCCCCTTACAGCCATCGCGAAAAACAGTAATTCCCCGACAGCCCAGTTTATAGGCAAGCAGATAAGCATCCCGAACATCTTTTACTGAAGCTTCCGTAGGCATATTAATGGTTTTGGAAACGGCATTATCAACGTAAGCCTGGAAAGCCGCCTGAGTCCGAATATGCCATCGCCAATCAATTTCATGGGCAGTTACAAAAATCCTTTTTGTTTTTGCCGACACTCGCGGCGCTCCCTTCAGGCTGCCATGCTCGCAAGCCCAATCCAAAATTTCTTGACTGTGCTTAAGCCCAGAAATCGCTTTTTGAAAAGCTGAATTGACAACCTTTAATTTCCGTTTCCCGGACTGATGAAGAAAAGCTAAGGCAAAAACCGGTTCAATTCCCGAGGAACAACCACCAATCAAAGAGATCGAGCCGGTAGGGGCAATAGTAGTCACCGTCGCATTGCGCATGGGCGGGCCATCTTTATAAATGGATTTCTTGAAATTAGGAAAAACTCCCCGTTTTTTAGCCAGCTCACTGCTTGCTAAATGGCCTTCTTTGTTAATAAACCGCATCACTTTTCTGGCCAAAGTGACCGCCTCTCGACTATCATAGGGAATTTTTAGCTTAAAAAGGAGATCCGCCCAGCCCATTACTCCCAAACCGATACGCCGATTAGCCTTGACTGTCTTGGTAATTTCTTTTAGGGGAAAAGGATTAACATCAATAATGTCGTCTAAAAACCGCACCGCCAACCTTGTCGTCTGCTTTAGTTTTTCCCAATCAACCCCTCCTCCCTTAACCATCAGCCCCAAATTCATACTGCCCAAGTTGCAAGCCTCGTTAGGATAGAGTGGCTGTTCGCCGCAAGGATTAGTCGCCTCCACCGGTCCCATCACCGGAACCGGATTACCTGAACTCTTGTTGATCTGATCCAAAAAAATCAGCCCCGGGTCACCGGAACGATGGGCCGCGGCCACAATCGCCTTAAACACCTTTCGGGCAGAAATCTGCTTGATCCTTGCCCCTTTTTTATAATGCCCACCCACTCCGTCCGGCCAACCTTCTTCCGCTTTCAGCCAATAACGACCGCCTTTCTCCACCGCTTTAATAAACTCATCCGTCACTCCCACCGAGATATTAAAATTAGTAATGCCCCCCTCCAATTTACACTTAATAAACTCCATAATATCCGGATGATCTACCCGCAAAATCCCCATATTAGCCCCCCGCCTCATTCCTCCTTGCTTAATCTCATTGGTCGCGCTGTCAAAAATCCGCATAAAGGAAATCGGCCCGGAAGCGACTCCGCGAGTAGCTCCCACCACCATTCCCTGCGGTCGCAAGCGGGAAAAAGAAAAGCCGGTTCCTCCCCCGCTCTTGTGAATGATTGCCGCTCTTTTCACCGCCTCAAAGATTCCTTCCATCGAGTCTCCTACCGGCAAAACAAAACAAGCGGAGTATTGTAAACCATTGCCTTTGCCCGCGTTCATCAGTGTCGGCGAATTGGGCACAAAATATTTTTTAATTATCATTGAATAAAACTCTCCTGTTACCCTTTCCTGCTCTTTACTGCTGGTCCCATATCCTTTTTCCGCTCGAGCCGCTTCCTTGGCCACTCGGTACACCATCCCCTCCGGAGTCTCTATCACTCGCCCCCGCTCATCCTTTTGTAAATACCGCTCCCGCAAAACCTTTTGGGCCGGCTTGCTCCATTTTCCCTTAGTAAATCCTCGCGGCGCGGTCAGTTTTTTCCCTCTGGAAACCTTTTTGTTTTTCAATCGCTTTTCAGCCTTTTTAGTCTTCATTTTTTACCTCCTTAACTATTTTTTCAAAATCCTCCACTCCCTCAATGTCCAAATAAACACTGGCAAAACGCAAATAAGCGACCTTGTCCAGTTTTTTCAATCGGTTCATTGCCATTTTGCCAATATCTCGGGAAGGAACCTCTGTTTTCGTACGATTCAAAAGCTTTATTTCAATCTGGTCAACCACCGACTGGATCTTCTCTTCGCTCACCGGCCGCTTCCAGCAAGCTTTTTTTAAACCCCTCAATAATTTTTGCGGATCAAAGTCCTCTTGGCGATCATCTTTTTTAACCACCCTCAGATCAATATTGCCCACCTTCTCGTAAGTGGTAAATCGCTTACGGCAACGAGAACATTCCCGCCGTCGCCGCGTCACCCGACCTTGCTGGGCATCCCGGGATTCCAAAACCGCACTCTGGTCACCGTTACAATAAGGACACAACATATTTAGTGTTCGTCGCAAATTTTATCCCCTAGCGATAGTGTTGTCAACCCTTAATTAATATATCGGAGTATATCAAGATATTAAAACCACCAACAGTTAGGAAATAATTAAATTTAGGACGCCATCTGCCACTTTTGCCTCATAAATTAGCTAAAACCACTCCCCCCGCTACCATCTAGCTTTTTGACAAATTAATTATGCGTACAATCTTTTTAGACAAACACTAAGCTTCTCTCC
>CAZHZZ010000048.1:0-3732 GCA_964537585.1 uncultured Gammaproteobacteria bacterium
AAAGATTTTGGGATGCGCTGAAGGCGCATTAGATAACGCTGATGAAAAAAATACAGATAACGCGGACAAGGAGTTGGATAACACTGGTTTTGTTAGCGGCGGTAGGTTTTTTTTACCGCCTTTATGGCCTGAACGCCAATTACTCCTTTTGGACTGATGAGGATCATGTAACAATTTTTGCCAGAGCTATCTTAAGGCGAGGGCAACCTGTTTTGGCCAACGGATACCACACCGGTATTTATCAATGGCTTTTGTATTGGCTTACCGCCGCTTCAATGAAAATTTTTGGCGTCAATGAATTCGCTGCCCGTTTCCCTACGGTGATTTTTGGAATTCTCACTATTGGGGCGGTTTATTTATTAGGTAAAGAGTTGTTTGGTAAAAAACCGGCATTGCTGGCGGCTTTTTTTATTGCTTTTTTAAAAATAGAGATCCTTTGGTCGCGGCAAGTCAGGCCATATCAGGCCTTGCAGTTTTTTTACCTTTTGGGAGCATACTTCGTCTTGCAAATTACAAATAAATCACAAAAAAAGATAACAAATAGAAATATGCGGCTGCGCCGCGAAATATGCTCGCTTCGCAAGCGAAATATACTTTACGGGAGCAAGGCAAAAACAATAAAATCACAAATATCAAATTCCAAATTACAAAATCCAAAAAAATTAAGAAAACAAGAAATTAAAAATTGGATAGGGTTTTTGGGATGTGGGGGGTTGGCTTCCCTTTTTCATGGGCTAGGATTGGTAATTTTTTTTAATGGCTTTTTGTATCTTTTGGTTACCAACCTTAAGTTTTTGAAAAGGAAATGGCTCCGGGTAGCTCCGATTGCCCTGTTGTTTTTGGGTTTTGGATATGCTTTTAAGATACAACTGGTTTCTGTTTTTTCTCAAATTGGTAAAGTTAATAATCTTTTCTATTATCGTGTTTTTTTAACCCACAACTACTTGCCACTAACTTTTTTGGCGGGATTAGGAGGATTATTTTTGTTAAAAAAACGTGCTTACAAAAAACTTTTACTTTTGATAATCTTCTTGGGCGGGCAAATGTTTATCGCTTCTTTTTTACTCGGTCAGCCGTTTATTCGTTATCTTTACCCGGTTTTTCCTTTTATCATTTTATTGGCCACTTATGGCTTTTTTGCGGGAGTGAAAATGATAGGAGAGATAAGAGGAATAAGGGAGATAGGAAAAAGAAAGACAAGGTTGGTGATAACCGTTCTGGCGTTGACAGGACTGATTTTTTCTCTGCGAAACAAGCTTTCGCTTTTGCCAACGCCGATTTACTCTTTAAATGAAGATATGCAAGAGATACCGGAGGTAGATTGGCAAAAAATATATAAATTGGTATCTCTAAAATTAAAGAAAAATCCTAAGGCTATTTTAATTACCAATTGGAATGATTTGCCTATTTGGTATTTAGGAGAAGGGAGGCTTGATTATTTAGTGAGGACAAATAATGGAAAATCAGATCCGGTATCCGGCGCGATGATAATTCATTATGATAATTTTGTGAATTTGATCAATGAAAAACCAAAAGGACTGGTTGTTTTAGATAGTTGGGATGATCGGGTTCCCGATGGAGTTAGAGAATATTGCCGCGATAACTTAAAAAAAGAGCTAGAAGTTGACCGGCTTTATCAAAAACAGCCGCGATACTGGCCGGTTAATGTTTACTCTTGGGGAATTGACTAGGGTTGGTTATAATCAAGGAATGATTATTTTGGGAATTGATCCGGGAGTGGCCAACACCGGCTGGGCGATTTTGCGAAAAAAATCTCCAACGGCGATCAATGGCGAGGCAGAATTGATTGATTATGGTTGTTTGACAACCCAAAAAGAAAAAGAATTTGCTTCTCGCCTGGGAGATATCTTTAAAGGAATAAGAAAGCTGATTATTAAGTTCAGACCACAAGAAATGGCGATAGAGGGACTTTTTTTTGCTAAAAACGTTAAAAGCGCCATCAAGGTTTCTCAGGCTCAAGGGGTGATAATACTGGCCGGTCAACAATCGGGTTTACCGGTGGTCGAATATACGCCCTTAAATGTTAAAATAACAATTGCCGGTTACGGTCGGGCGCAAAAAAAGCAAATTGAAATAATGGTGGCAAAAATATTAGGTTTGGAAAAAAAAATCCGTCCTAATCATGCCGCTGATGCGGTCGCCGTCGGTTTGACGCATTGTTTCACGAACGAAAAATTAAAATGTTGAGATTATGATAAGCAGTTTAGAGGGAAAAATCACTTACAAAGGACCGGATTGGGTGGAAATTAACGTGGGCGGGATTGGCTGGCAGGTGTTTTTGCCACCCAGCAAGCTCTCGCGCTTTACTATTGATAAAGAGGCAAAAATTTTTACTTACCAACGAGTGGCGGAAAATATCCAAGAACTTTATGGATTTATAACCAGAAAAGATAAGAAGGTGTTTGAGCTGCTGATTTCTGTTTCCGGCATTGGCCCCCGCACGGCAATGGGGATATTCTCCATTGGTAGTGGGGAACGAATTTTGCGGGCGGTCGCCCAGGCGGACGTGGAGTTTTTTCGTCAAGTCAAAGGATTGGGTAATAAAGGCTCCCAACGGATTATTGTGGACTTAAAATCAAAAGTGGGCAGTGTTAAAGATTTGGATCTGGAAACAGGGGAGGGGGGTAACCAACTTGTTTACCAGGCCCTGGAAAGCCTGGGATTTAAAAAGCAAGAGGCTCGATCGGCCTTAAAAAAACTGCCCGGCAATATTGAATCAGATAATGAAAAAATAAAGTTTGCCTTAAAAGAATTGGGAAAACAATAAATGAGCACCGATCAAAAAGTTGATATAGACAGAATCGCCAGCGCCGAAGAAACGGGAACAGAACTGACTCTTCGCCCTCAAAAATTAGCTAATTTTATTGGCCAAAAAAGCTTAAAAAAACAATTAGAAATTTTTGTCCGCGCCGCTAAAGAGAGGGAAGAGTCGCTAGAACATATTCTGTTCTATGGCCCTCCGGGCTTAGGCAAGACTACTTTGTCTAACCTTTTGGCAAAAGAGATGGGGGTTAGCATAAGAACTACTTCAGGGCCCGCCCTGGAACGAGCCGGTGATTTGGCGGCAATTCTTACCTCGCTGGAAAAAGGGGGCATTTTTTTTATAGACGAAGTTCATCGCCTAAACAAGGCAGTTGAAGAAACTCTCTATCCGGCGATGGAAGATTTTTGCCTGGATGTGGTTCTTGGCAAAGGACCGGCGGCCAGAACCCTAAGATTGGAGCTACCGCGGTTTACCATTATTGCCGCTACGACCAGAATCGGCCTTCTTTCCTCTCCTATGCGGGATCGATTTGGCTTTGTTCAAAGATTGGGTTTTTATGATCAATCAGATTTGGAGAAAATAGTGCAACGATCGGCAAAAATACTAAATGTTAAAGTTGATGAAAAAGGAGCCCAAGAAATCGCCCGTTGTTCTCGGGGTACGCCCAGGATTACCAACCGCATTTTGCGCCGAGTGAGAGACTTTGCCCAAGTAAAGGGGAACAAGGTGATTACCGCGCCGGTAGCGCGGGAAGCCCTAGAGATGCTGGCGGTTGATAAAAAAGGGCTGACACAAACTGATCGGCAGTTGCTAAAATCATTGGCGGAAAAATATGATGGGGGACCGGTAGGTCTGGAAACCCTATCGGCAACAATTAATGAGGATACCGGCACGGTGATGGATGTTTATGAACCATATTTGTTGCAAATTGGCTTTTTGAAAAGAAC
>CAZHZZ010000049.1:0-2140 GCA_964537585.1 uncultured Gammaproteobacteria bacterium
TACCGGTTTAAACCGCTAATTTTGCGATTTCTTCTTGATTTTTGCCATTCAAAATTATATTCTAGCGGGAGGCTTGCAGTTTAAATAATGATGAATTTTAGGATTTTTTTTAAGGAGGAGGTGATTTAGATGATAATTACCACAACACCAACAATTGAGAATAAAAAAATAGTTAAGTATCTGGGAGTGATTAGTGGTGAGGCAATTTTAGGCGCCAATTTAATGAAAGATATATTTGCTGTTATTACCGATATGGTAGGCGGGAGAGCGACAAAGTATGAAAAAGAGCTGTCAAAAGCAAAGAGTATCGCTTTAAAAGAGGTAGAAGACAGAGCAAGGGAGATGGGTGGCAACGCGGTCGTGGGGGTTGACCTAGATTATGAGACGATTGGTCAGCGTGGTTCCATGCTAATGGTAAGCGCTAGTGGTACCGCCGTGGTGGTAGAAAGGAGCTAGTTTTTAAGTATTTGCCCAATTACACAAGATATCTTGCTGAGGGTGAAGGGTTGAGTTGATAATCTGAGACCGTGAGTTCGAGAGAAGTTTATTATTTTTTTGGAATACTAATTTTTTATGTGTGAATTTGGCCAATCTATTGGACCCGAGACGGGACTGAATCTTTACTACAGAACCCAACTTGCTCTTGCCAGTCAACGGTGGCTAAATAGTCCTGATCCTAATATAAGAGAAGGCGCAGAAAATTGTTTTCAACGATGGTTAGATAAATGCGCTCCGAAAATATTCCCGAAAGATCCTCCCGGTCGGCTAACACTTCCCAATGGAGCTGTATTACAAGCTTCCGGCTGTGTTCCCGATGAAGATTGTCCTCCGGTTACAATCGGAACAAAGGAAATGCGAGAATGGGTGAAGTCAAACGAGCCTGATTCTATTGCCCGGAGGCCACTTTTTCAAAATATCTAATCATTTCTTGGGCAATATTCAGTTTAGTATATTTTTCCAAACCGGTGAACTGGGGGCCGGGGTTGACTTCTAAAATGTAGGGCTGGCGGGTTTTTTGATGGAGGATAATATCTACTCCGGCAATTTCTGTTTTCGTAATCCGCGCCGCCGCTTCGGCTAACTTTTTGATTTTTGGATGCTTTGCCAAGTCCAGCTTTTCTCCGGATCCCCCTTGGCTAATATTGGCGCGAAAATCACCTTTTTTGGGGGTGCGTTTCATGGCGCCAACGGCCCGATAGCCGATAGTGAAAACGCGGATATCGCCGTCATTAGGAATAAATTCGCGGATGACGAAAGAAACAGCTTCTCCACTTTTATTGATGGTGTTTTCTAATTCTGCAGGAGAGTTGATTTTAAAAACCCGGCGCCCTTGTCGGCTGGGGTTGATTTTAAGAATTAAAGGAAAGCTAAAGTCGGCGGTGATCGCCCGGGCAGATTGGGCATTAAAAATAATTGCCGAGCGGGGGTAGGGGAGATGGTTTTTGGTTTGCTTGAGGTAATCGGAGGCGGGAGTGAGGAAGTAGTTGTAGTTTGTGTCAACTATTTTTTGGTTGATTATTTTAACCTGGTGTTTTTGTTTGAGATAGTCGGCGGCAGTAAACCACTCCCAGCGTCGTTTGCCGGTGGCCCATAAATAAATCAGATCATATTGGTGAAGTTGTTCCGGTTGTTGGCCTTTTAAAACAGGGGTAAAGGTGGTGGGGGAGGCTTTGATAATCAACTGACTGGTATAAGCACCGTCAATCTGGTGGCCTCGTTTTTCCCCTTCCTCTTGCAGACGTTTTAATTGCTGGTTTTTGACTAGTCCGACGATGAGAAAATTCATTTAACGACTACTGTTAATTGCCTCTTTGATAAAAGCTCGACCGATGTTTTTACCGGTCGCTTTTTCCATGCCTACAAAGCCGGGGATGTGATTGGTTTCCAGAACATACTCTTGGTTGTTTTTGGTAATCAGAATGTCCACTCCGGCTATTTTTAAATCTACGGCACGTAGAGCCCTTTTGGCTAATTTGATTGTTTCCGGTCGGGGACTAAAGGGTTCTACTTGGCCACCCAGAGAAAAGTTGGCCCTAAACTCACCTTGGGAGGGGATCCGGCGCATAGCAAAGGCGTGGGAACCAATAAGAAGAATTCGCAGATCATAGAGGTAGGGGATAAATTCCTGAACAATAAAGCC
>CAZHZZ010000049.1:2240-3672 GCA_964537585.1 uncultured Gammaproteobacteria bacterium
TTGTCAAAAACCTTTATTCCTCGGGATCTTAGGTTGGCAATCAGGGGCGACCAGAGGCGTAAATGATTCAGCATACCTCGGAAAATGACCAGATTGGCGTTTAGGTCAGTTAGGCCGGGTAGTGTTAAATTCTTTTTTTTGATAAAAAAATTAACTTGGGACAGATCAATCAACTGAAATTGATGACCAAGGGCCTCTACCTCCTCTTTAATCCGTTGGTTTTCTTTCAAAGAGGGTAGAGAAGTAATTAGAGCAATTTTCATTGGGGTTATTATATCACTTTGTCTTGTTATTGTGGGCAGTCGATGATCCAAGGATAATTTTTTTGTGCTATAATTACAGCAGTGAAAATCAAAACCGCCGGTCAGGTTTTGAAAAAATCAGGCTTTAAAAAAGCGTCATCTTCTTTGCCTGTTTCTCGTTTGGTGGCAAGGTTGGAAAGTACTCATGATGCCGTTTTTGTTTTTGAGAAAGACAGGCTTGTGGGCCTGGTCAATCTCTATCATTCCTTTTTAGGTAAAAAGTTTAATCCGTCCGAAAAGAGTGCTTCTTGCCTTTATCATGCCCCGATTTTAACCCCGGAAACTTCTTTGTTGGAGGTTGCCCGTTTGATGGTCGAGTCCCGAGTTTACCAACTACCGGTACTGCAAAAGGGGCAGTTTTTAGGGGTGGTTTTTGCCACTGATGTTTTGGGTTGGGCTAAGGGTTTACTGAGTTTTAAGTTGGCCGTTGGTAAGGCAATAAAGGTGAAGCCGGCGGTTTTTGTGAGCGAGAACGAAGCTCTTTCTCGGGCGATTCATTTGATGATAAAGGGGCGAACTAATCGCCTGCTGGTTGTTGGCAAAGCGGGTAATTTGCAGGGGGTTTTGACCCTGTATGATTTGCGGCGCTTTTTTAGCCAGCCCAAAACAAGAATTTCTTTTTTGGCGCGTGCCCCGATAAAAAAAGAATTTACCTGCCAGCCGGTAAAGAGATTTTATCGCCATGCACTGATAGGGATAGATAAAAAAAGTTCTTTGGCCGCCGCCGCTATCCTGATGGTGAAGGAGGATGTCGGCAGTTTGGTGGTTTTTCCTGATTCTCGGGTTAGTTCTCCGCTCGGTTTGGTAACCTTAAGGGATTTTTTGCTGTTTATCGCCGGGTTGGGAAAAAATGGCAACCGAGTTTTTCTAGGGCATAAGTTTAGAAAGAAAAGATTAAAACTGGCCCGGCAGGTAGTTTTTAATAAGTTTCAGCGTCTTTTTTTAAACAATCCTCTTTTTGCTCATCGAGTGGAGAGTATTCAGCTTTCTTTGAAAAATGTTGCCAAAGGGGATACTGAGGCGCGTCTGCCCCTCTTGGAGATAACCGCCCGAGTGCGGCTTTCTTCTGGTAATCGGCTGATTATGGTCAAGGCTAAGGGGAGGCGGTTAACGGTGATGACTGACCGGTT
>CAZHZZ010000050.1:0-2289 GCA_964537585.1 uncultured Gammaproteobacteria bacterium
GCTATTATGCGGCAAAGGGGAGACTTTAACTGTAGCGGAGAAATAGATCTGACTGACTTCAGTCAATGGGTAGTTGGTTTTGTTTATAACAGCTCGCCAAAAGACATTAACTGTGATGGAGAAGCAAATATTAGCGATTTTAATACCTGGCTAACAAACTACATAAATAATCCTTAATTATAATAATTAACAATAAAAAGCTAAAAAGGAGGTGAGCAATCTTGACAGATATTGAAAAAACAAAAGGGGCCCTAACTTACTTACTCGGTTTTTTAACGGGAATTTTCTTTCTTCTAACCGAAAAGGAATCTCAATTTATTCGCTTTCACGCCATGCAATCCACAATCACCTTTGGGGGGATATTTATTATCCAGATGGGGCTTAGTTTCATTTCATTTTTTAGCCAGATAATGTTGACACCTCTCATATCTCTCCTGTCTTTTATTTTATGGCTGGTTTTGATGTGGAGGGCGTATCAAGGAGAAAAATTTCTTCTGCCCTGGGTGGGTGAGTTGGCAGAAAAACAGCTTAAAAAAATCTAACAGTAGCTAAATTAGCAAAAAAAACAGAGGCTTTTTTTAGATAAAATGAAAATAAAAACAATTACCTGTCGCCAGGTTTTGGATTCTCGTCGTCGCCCCACTTTAAAAACTACCGTTTCCCTTGAGGACAAAAGCATTGGTTCGTTTTCTGTCCCCTCAGGGGCTTCTACCGGTATTCATGAGGCAGTTGAGCTAAGGGACAGTAATTCACAGGGGATCCGGCAAGCAATCGCCAACACCAAGGGGCCAATTAGAAACTTGTTGATTGGCCAAAACGCCTATAACCAAGAAAAAGTTGATCAATTAATGATTGACTTAGACGGCACTAAAAATAAATCCAAACTGGGGGGCAATGCCATAATCGGTGTTTCCGGCGCTGTTTGTCGCGCCGCCGCCAAATCGCAAAAGATGCCCCTTTTCAAATACCTAGGGAAACTCTCCGGAAACAACCATTTCGTTTTACCCACGCCCCTAATTTTGATGATTGAGGGCGGTAAGCATGGTGACTGGATAACCGATATTCAAGAATATATGATAATTCCCCAGAAAAATAAATTTCCCAAATTCACCCAAAGATTAGAAGCCGGTAATAAGATTTACCGCCAGCTGAAAAAAATTCTGGAAAAAAAAGGTTTTAGCGCGAAACTCGGGTTTGAAGGAGCCTTTATGCCCCCTAAAATTAGCTCCAACGAGCAAGCCTTTCAATTAATTGTTGAGGCAGTCAAAAAAGCTGGCTATCAACTAAAAAATGAAGTAAACCTAGCTATTGACGCGGCCGCTTCGGAATTCTATCACCATCATAAATACCATCTCAAAAGTGAAAAGATCAAACTTAATCCAAAAAAATGGCGCGATACAATCATCAACTGGACAAAAAAATACCCTCTGAAGTCGGTTGAAGATCCTTGCGGTCAGGAAAATTGGACAGAGTGGGCGCGCCTTATCTCAATATTGGGAAAAAACACGCGAATAGTAGGCGACGATCTGACTACCACCAACGCGGAAAGAATCAGGAAAGCCCACCAAGAAAAAGCAATAAATGCCGTTATTATCAAGCCCAATCAAATTGGTACCATCAGCGAAACTATTAAAGCCATCAATCTGGCTCATTCTTATAAATTTATCACCATCGTTTCTCACCGCAGTGGAGAAACCAACGATGATTTTATTGCCGACCTGGCTGTTGGCGCCGGTTGTCCGCAGGTTAAGTTTGGCGCTCCCAGTCAAAAAGAAAGACTGGCCAAATACAATCGGCTTTTGCAGATTGAAAAAGAATTAGAATAAAACTTATCTTTTTATTTTAAGAAGGCAAGTCCCCGAGTATTAGGTCGTGAATTTTTTATAGCCGGCAGCGAGCGGTCATAACTTTCTCTGTCCACCTTAATCTGGCATGAGGATCTGATAAATCTCCCATACTGTTTGCCAGCAGATTTAGTTCTTCTTTAATCCTTCTTTCCCGACTATTTAATTTAATCCTGTCAAAATCTTTATCCGCATGCTCCATAAACTCTCTTATAGATCCTAAGGGCATCTCTTTAGTAATGTCGCCAGCGGCAGTTATCACCCTAAAAAGATCCATCTTTATAGCCTCTATTATAGATTTTTTCCCACTCATCATACTTCTAAATATTTTTTTGTCAATTTGCATAGCTTGTTACGAATCTTCTTATCCATTATTTCATAAGTTGTTTGTCCAAGCGCTGGCTTATAATTACTCATGGCCATATATTCAATCTCCCGATCGCTG
>CAZHZZ010000050.1:2389-3623 GCA_964537585.1 uncultured Gammaproteobacteria bacterium
TTAACCGCCTTCAAAAACTCTCTTGAATCAGAGATTTCTTTTTGCCAATCAGCTAATTGCTGAACCCACTTAAGCTTTGTTCCGGGAGAAATCAAGCCTGTTTCAATGTCGTGGCTTGTAATATTACCCTTAGACTTCTGTTCGCTCATATACCAATGGGCCGCATAACCGTGCTCAGCATATTCATGCATTTCCTCGGTGCGAATCTGAATCTCGGCAATTTTTCCTTCGGGGCCAAATACCTTGGTGTGAATTGATTGGTATCCATTGGGCTTAGGCTGGGCAATAAAATCAGAGATGCCAAGATAAGGAACCGGCTTATATAACTTATGAACAAGACCCAAGGCTGTATAGCACTGAGGAGTCTTGTCGACAAGTATCCTCAGTGCCACCACATCATGAATCTTGCTAAAGTCCCAGGCAATTTCCGGTCGTTCAATTTTTCTCCACAGAGAATACAAGTGTTTTTTTCGGCTATGAATTTTCGCCCTTACTCCTTCTTGAGCTAATTTTTTATAAAAATCTCTTTCCATCTTTTCTATTACCTTGTCCACCTTGGCATAATGTATCCTTGATTCTCGCTTAACTTTTTTATACTCCGCGGGATAAACAAAAGGAAAGGCTAAGTCTTGCAGTTGTCCATTAAGCTCCCCAATTCCTAAGCGCTCAGCCAAGGGCGCATATACCTCTATAGTTTCCCGAGCAATTCTTTTTTGCTTATTGACGGGAAGCACTGATAATGTCTGCATATTATGAAGCCTATCAGCAAGCTTAATCAAAACTACACGCAAATCGCGTGCCATAGCTAAAAACATCTTTCTTAGGTTTTCTATAAACTCTTCGTCCTTACTGGTACGGAGTTTAACGCCAGAAACTTTGGTAACCCCATCAACAAGATGGGAAACATCTTCTCCAAATTCTGTCAAAATATCATTGCGGTTTGCTCCTCCGTCTTCAATGGTGTCATGTAAAAACCCGGCAATGATCGAGTCCTGATCAAGTTTCCAACCAGCCAAAACCTGGGCTACCGCCAACGGATGACTGACATAAGGGTCACCGGAAAGCCTGTTTTGTCCATAATGAGCTAACTTGGCAAACTCCCAAGCTTTTTTTATTTTAGTTACCTCCGCCTTGTTATTGTAGCTTTTTATATCAGCCAAGAGCTTTTTAAATTCTTTTTCCATACCTAAATTTTAACATTCTTTGCTTCCGGCCGTATTTTATTTTTTCCATA
>CAZHZZ010000051.1:0-3570 GCA_964537585.1 uncultured Gammaproteobacteria bacterium
AAAGCAATCAAGGTGAGTAAAGGGGGAGCAGTGGCTTTTCCCGCCGAAGAAATAAAAAAGTTAGTTTGGCGGGCTTGGGAAAAAACAGCGAAAAAGAATCACCTTGACCCCCGTCTTTTTTCCCCAGACAAAATAGAAATTGAACATCCGGCCAACCCTGATCACGGTGATTTTTCCACTAACATCGCTTTGATGGTTTTTGGCCGTTTAAAAAAAAGATTATTTTCCTCCCCTTTGGAATTGGCGAAAGCGATTAAAAAGGAGCTTGTTTCTTTAAGCCCCGGAGGGAATTTTCTAGTTTCTAAAATTGCTATCGCCCCCCCGGGTTTTGTTAATTTTTGGCTTTCCCGGGATTATTTGCTAACTCTAGTCCAGGCAATAACCGGCGGTCAGCTTAAAAAAGACTTGAGCAGACTTGGCCGGGGCAAAACAATGGTGATTGATTATTCGGCCCCTAATATTGCCAAGCCATTTGGTATTGGTCATCTGCGCTCAACCAACATTGGTCAAGCTATTTACAACCTTTATACCAGTTTAGGTTGGAAAACGATTGGCGATAATCATTTAGGTGATTGGGGAACGCAGTTTGGCAAATTGATTTATCAGATTATTCGCCAAGGCAAAAATTCTCCTTCTGAGATTAAAAAGTTAACCATCAAAGATTTAGAAGAGCTTTATGTAGAGTTTCATCGGGAAGCAGAAAAAAATCCCCGGATGGAGGAAGAAGCCCGGCAGTGGTTTAAAAGGCTTGAAGATGGGGATGAGGAGGCCAAAAAAATCTGGCAGGCTTGTGTTGATGTTTCCCTCAAGGAGTTTGAGCGGGTTTATAAAATCCTGGGGGTGAAAATCGACTATGCCTATGGAGAGAGTTTTTATCATTTTGCCGGCGAGATGGATCAGGTTTTGCAGGAGGCCAAGGAAAAGCGAGTTTTGAAAAAAAGTCAGGGGGCTGGGGTGATAAAGTTGCCTGGTCAAAAAGTGCCGGCAATTTTGGCCAAGTCGGATGGAGGGACTACTTATATTTTGCGGGATTTAGCGGCGATCAATTTTCGGAGGAAAACCTGGTCACCGGATTTGATTATTTATGAGGTAGGCAGTGACCAAAAATTGCACTTTAAACAACTTTTTGCCGCCGCCCGGATAATGGGTTATTCGAGTCAGGCTAAATTAGCCCATGTTGCCCATGGATTGATTCGCTTTAAAACAGGCAAGCTTTCCACTCGCAAGGGAAAAACGATCCATTTGGAAGAAGTAATAAAAGAAGGGATAAAAAGAGCCCGTCGGCTAACAGAAACAACTGCCACGGATAAGGACTTGTCGGCAAAGGAGAAAGAGGAGATTGCCCGAGCGGTAGCGGTTGGAGGAATTAAATTTAATGATTTAAAGCAGGAACCGGAACGGGATATTGTTTTTGATTGGGACAAGATTTTAACTTTTGAGGGTTACTCGGCGCCGTATTTGCAGTACACCTACGCCCGTTGTCGGAGTGTTTTGGAGAAAGGATCAAATTTTAAACTGCCAATTGTTATTCCTAAATTGTCCATAAATCAAGAAGAATTGTCCCTTCTGCGTGCTTTTTATCAGTTCCCGGAAGCAATTGCTTTTTCGGCGCAAAATTTTTCTCCTCATGTTTTGGCTCAGTATCTTTTTTCCTTGGCTCAGAAATTTAATTTGTTTTATCAAAAGCATCGGATAATTAATCGGCAACCGGCAACCTTGCCCCCGGCAAGGAGAGCAGAGAGGCGAGAGAGGAAACAATTTAGGTTGTTCTTGACGCTGGCTACCGCCAGGATTTTGCAGGAGGGACTGAGGATTTTAGGAATTGAGACTCCGGAGAGGATGTAAAAAGGGCTTGACCTTCCCAAAATAATGGCGATGTTTTTTGTTAATCAACTTATGCTAATATAGGCCAAACAATGAAAATCAAACAATTTACCCTTAAAAACAATTTGAATGTTTTTTTAATACCCCAAGCGGAAGCGACTGCGGTGATGGTTCATCTGATGGTGGCTGCCGGTTCGGCTCATGAATCTGACCAAGAAGCCGGTCTGGCCCATTTTTTGGAGCATATGGCTTTTAAAGGCACAAAAAAATGGCCGACGGCGCAAAAATTAGCTCAGAGTTTAGACGAGGTCGGGGCGGTTTATAATGCCCATACTAACAAAACGGAAACGGTTTATTGGGCAAAAACGGCACCGGATTTTTTGCCTTTATCTTTGCAGGTTTTAGCGCAGATGTGGCACTCGGCTTTAATAAAAGAAAAAGAAATAGAGATAGAGAGAGGAGTTATTTTTGAGGAGATTAATATGTACGAAGATAGGCCGCAGAGGATGGCCTCTTTGCTTTTTTTGCGCCGAGTTTTTGGGGAAACCTCTCTGGGGCGGCCGGTAATTGGTTTTAAAAAAACGGTTGCCAAAATTCATTGTGATAATTTTTTAAATTTTAAAAAAAGATATTACCGGGGAGGCAATATGAGTTTGGCGGTGGTAGGCCGGATTAAAGACTTAAAAGAAGCAGAAAAGCGAATTAAGGACTTTTTTTCTTTAGGGGCGGGTGGGATGGCCACCAAGAAAAAATTAATTTCTCAAATAGAGCCGGAAAAAACTTTTTGGAAAAAACAAAAAACAAAACAAACCCATTTTTTTTTAGGCGGCCAAGGAGCGGTTTTTACCGATAAAGACAAGTACGCCCTCAAGATCTTAATGGCTGTTTTGGGCGGAGGAATGAGCTCTCGGCTTTGGCGAGAGATCAGAGAGCGGCGCGGGTTGGCTTATTATGTTCATTGTTGGGCGAGTGAGTATTCAGCGGCAGGGTGTTGGGCGCTGGCGGCGGGAGTAACCAACGAGAAAGCAAAAGAAGCGATTAAGATTGGCCGCCGGGAGCTTTTGTCAGTCGGGCAAACATTAAAAAAGAGTGAAGTGAAGAGAGCAAAAAAAATGGTTAAGGGGCGGTTTTTGATTTCTCTGGAGGATCCTTCTGTTTTGGCAGGTTTAATAAATACAAACTGGCTTTTTGCTAAAAAATTAGTTTTGTCCCAAGATGTGATTAAAAAAATTGACGATGTGGATTATCAGCAGGTAATTCAGGCAGCGGAAAAGTTTTTACAGCCTCAAAAGATGCGCCTGGTTGCGATTGGACCGGGAAAAAAATAAGAAATGCTTTGACTTCTTGCTTTTTTGTCTGCTACTATAAAATTGTTTAAACAATGAAGGAGGATAATAATTTTGCGCCAGGTGGTTTGCTGTCTGCTAATGCAGAGGATCAGTTGTCAGGCCAAGAAGAGAAAAAGAATCTTTTTTCCCGACTGCCTCCTCTTCCCCAGAGCTTGAAATCAAAAAAGGTCGTTTTTAGTCTGCTGGGAGGGGTTTTTTTACTGGTGGCTACGGCGGCGGCGGTTTATCTGTCTCAGCATCGCCAACAAGTAGCCCCAAAAGCGACTTCTGGGCAAGCGGGGGATATGGGGTGTTTGGAAGATGTGGTCATTGGCCCCGGGTCGTATTCTTTTGCTGCCGGGGGAGTGGGGTTGGAAAATAAAAGTTCGGGTGAGTTTACTATCAATCTGCCGGCGGG
>CAZHZZ010000052.1:0-2849 GCA_964537585.1 uncultured Gammaproteobacteria bacterium
TTTTTTAGCAAAGTTACCTTAATTAATTTTAATCTACTACCGCCGGTTGAGGAGCAGTAACAGTGGCCAAAGATGGCTCTTTTAAAATTTTAAGATAGGATTGAGCTAAACATTCAAAACTTCTTTTGTTTTTAGCTTGTCGGGCAAGTTGCTTAATTTTTTTTCTTTGATAAAAAGAGGGGAGATGAGCGAAATCTTCCCAAATTAAATCTTTAAAGGAAAGACCCAGTAAGTTCAATTCTTTTTTAAAATCTTTAGTCTTGAAAATTCTGCTATAGGCGGATGAAAGCAAAAACGGCTTTTCGAAAGTGATTGCCAAAGACAAAGGTCCAGAAGAGCTCATAAAGGTGCGATAGGGAAGAATGACCCAATCAGAAGCAGAAAAATACAGGGGTATTTTTTCTTCTTTAATAAAGCCGGTAATTTCTGCCCGAGGACATTTTTTAACCAGATGATAAAGATTATTGATATATTGCCGATAATGAGATTTTTCTTTTTGACTTGGGCTTTCACCGCCAGCGAGCACTAACTGCAGATGAGTTTGGGAATTATGTTTAACAAATTGGTGAAATTTTTTCAAAATTAGATCAGAGCCCTTGTACCAGGTAAGAAAGCCAAAAACGAGAATGATTTTGTCCTTTTTTTTATACCCTAATAGCTTTTTGGCTTTTGTTTGGCTAATTGGTTTTGGATTGGTATCCACTCCATGGGGAATAGTCTTAATTTTTTCTGGACTAATTCCCAATTGAGTTAATCTTTTGGCAAACTCTTTTTCAAGGACAACAATCTTTTCGGCCAAGAGACCCATTAGCCAATAAAAAATCATAATTCCTTGAGAAAAGATTCGAGAAGAGAGGCTTTTTCTTTTCCAGCCCAAATGGCCAGAAAGCTCATCAAGATTGAAAATAACCTGGTGAAAGATAAGAATTGGTTTTTTCCCTAATATTTTTAAAGCCAAGAGAAACAAAGGGAAAAACAGAGTCTTCCCAAGACCATCATAAAGAGAAAATTCAAAATGAATCAGGATGTTTTCAACTTTTTTAAATCTCATGACTTTTTTAATCATGTCCCCAAAAAGTGAAAAAGACCCCCTTTGCCAACAGCGAACCACCAAAACACTTCCTTCTTGATGGATTTCTGTTTTCCCGTTTATTTTATTGGCTAAAATTACAGTTTTTTGTCCTTGTTTTGTCAACGGGGTAATGGTGTTTTTGCAAAAAGAAGCCACTCCTCCCTCTCCGGTAGCATAGACCTTGCCTCTTTTAGGATAAGTGCTAATTACCAGAATAGTATCTTCTTGGTTGTATTTCGCTATTAATCTCTTATTCATATCTACCTTTTTGCCAATATATTGATAAAGCCATATTTATCCAGGAGCCTCCTAAATTCCCTTCTTGAAAATGGATATAATTCTTTTCTGTGTTTATCAATTAGGAATAAGGTAAACCCTCTGTCATGGAGAAGCTTAATGACTTTATTTGAATTAGTATTTTTTGTAACTTCAATAAGAATTTCTCTTAATTCTTTTCTGCTTAAAAGCCTTTTGGCGCCCTGAAGGACCGTCAATTCAGCACCCTCAACATCAATTTTCAAAAGATTAGGTAAACTCTTTATTTTTGAAGCAAAGTTATCCAAAGCCAGAGAATCTACCAGCTCAAAACTATTTTTTTTCTGAGAAATTGAATGATCGCCACTTGAGGTTTGAGACAAATAGAGCTTAATTTTTCCGCTTCTATTAGATACTGCCGCCTCCACCACTTGGCAATTATCTACACGGTTTAATCTCAAATTTTTTCTTAGCAATTTCAAATTCTTTTTTTCCGGCTCAAAGGCAAATACTTTCTTTGCAAGTTTTGAGGATATTAAGCTGTAATATCCGACATGTGCTCCTATATCAAAAACAACATCACTCTTGCAGACACTGGAAATAAAAAGAGAGGTTTCAAAGGGCTCATACTTGCCCTTACTTGAAAGGTACAAAGCCGGACCGCAATCATTTGGAGCCTTGAGCTTCAACCCCATAGGGATAGTAAACATTGAGATATCACTTGAAGAAATCAGTTTTTTATAAACAGCATGGAGTAGTGGTAATTTTTGTCCGATTCCGCTTCCAATAAATAGTCTTGCAATCAAATTTAATAGCTTTTTCATAGACATAAACTAAAAAAACCAACTTAAGCTGGCTATATAAACAATAAAGAAATTAAAAGCATTTTTCAGCCATAAACCAGTGACAGTTTATAACTCAAAACTGCTTGGTACCTGGCTCTAAATTTTTTTCTTTGAGGATACATCCTCTGAAAAAAAATGAACCAGGTACCAGGGACGGACGAGACAAGATATTACGGAATGTAGAGAAAGATTTGTAGGTTTCCAAGTTGGCAGTTTGGGTCTTTTGATGCGTATGCTTCTGTAACATCGTGAATTTTCTGCGATAGCCACAGGTGCGGGTCGATGGAGTCTGTCTCATGCCAGTCCACAGAGGAGTTGCCCACCCTGAGTTGGCCTTGGACCCAGTTTACGGGTCCTTTAACCAATGCAACGTAGCATTGGTTAATGTCTGGACCACCTTCAAAAAGGAACCTGGTTCCCTGTAATAGGGCAACTTGCCGTTCCCCAAGAGTCAGGTCGAACCTGGTTGGTCCTAAATTGGGGACCCGATCATCACCAATTACTGAAATCCAGCCCGGGTACCCCCGTGGCTCAGGGATAGAGGCCAGATTAATTTTATGCCACCCTTCTGCTAGTGGTGCCTCCGTGGCTGGCGCCGTTGGTACTGCTGGTACTGCCGTTACCGTGGCTGGCGCCGTTGGTACTGCTGGTACTGCCGTTACCGTGGCTGGCGCCGT
>CAZHZZ010000052.1:2949-3179 GCA_964537585.1 uncultured Gammaproteobacteria bacterium
TGGTACTGCTGGCGCCTCCGTGGCTTTTGGTGCGTTATTGTTTAAGAAGAAGAGGATTATCGTACATTCAGACAGTATGCCGCATGTAAGGCTTGTGACAATTATCGTCACCAAAATCGATGTTAGTCTTCTGTTCATTTTTTTCTCCTTTGTTTTTGTCCTATCCGTCCCGGGTAACAGCGAAAAATTGTTAGTTTCGCTGCTCTCCGGGACGGATAAGACTAGAGTCA
>CAZHZZ010000053.1:0-3098 GCA_964537585.1 uncultured Gammaproteobacteria bacterium
TATAGTCCGGATACAAATGCGGTAAAATATATCTATGACCCAAATTGAGAACCTCAAGGCAAAGATAGACATCGTGGATCTGATTGCCGACTACCTTCCGTTAAAAAAAGCCGGGCGAAATTTTAAGGCCAACTGCCCCTTTCATCAAGAAAAAACCCCTTCTTTTGTCGTTTCTCCGGAATTGCAAATTTTTAAATGCTTTGGTTGCGGTGAAAGCGGAGACGCAATTAAATTTCTGCAAACCTATGAGCGGCTGGACTTTTGGGAAGCGGCCGAAGAACTAGCCAAGAGAGCGGGGATTAAATTAACTAGAAAAGGAAGAGGAATGGGGAAAGAAGAAGCGCTTAAACGCCAGCTCTACTCTCTTAACAATTCTGCCCGGGATCTTTATCATTTTTTGCTAACGAAACATGCTTTGGGGAAAAAAGCCCTGGATTATGCTCTTTCGCGAGGATTGGCACCAGCAACTTTAGAAAAATTTAAAATCGGTTTTTCCCCCCTAGATCCGGGCGCTTCCGGGCGATTTTTGATGAAAAAAAGAGGGTTTGGGGCCGAGGAGTTAAAGAAAAGCGGCCTTGTTTTCCAATCCCAATACGGTTCCGGCTCTTCTTCCGGGCTGATGGACCGCTTTCACGGTCGATTAATTTTTCCTCTTCTGGATCATCGCGGCAATGTCGTTAGTTTTGCCGGCCGGCTTATTCCCGGTTTATTGCCCAATGAGGACAAAAGGGGCAAGTATATTAATGGGCCGGAAACCATAATCTATCATAAGTCCCATAACCTATATGGCCTTTGGCTTACTAAAAACGAAATTAAAAAAAACGATACCGCCGTTCTGGTTGAGGGAGAGCTGGATATGATTTCTTCTTGGCAGGCAGGGGTGAAAAATGTGGTTGCCTCCAAGGGAACAGCCTTAACCATTGATCAAATCAAATTAATTGGCCGGTTTGCGACAAAATTAAAGCTGGCCTTGGATGCGGATATTGCCGGCAACCAGGCGGTTTTTAAAGGATTGGTTTTAGCGGAAAAAGAAGGGCTGGAACTTTCGGTGGCAACCCTGCCTAAAGGATTTGGTGACCCTGATGATTTGGCGCGCAAAGACCCAAAAGGCCTGAAAAAAATGATTAAAAAAGCGATTCCGGTCTGGGACTTTGTGATCCGCTCAAGTGTTGAAAAGTATGGAACTGCTGACCCGATCGCCAAAAAGAAAGTTTTAGCGGAAACCCTGCCCCTTCTTGCCAAGATAGAAAACGAGGTGGTAAAGCAGGATTATTATAAAAGATTGGCCCAAGCCTTGGGGGCAGATTTGGATTCAGTTTTAATCGAAGCTTCTAAACTCAAACCTAGCCCTGCGGGCCAGAGCCGGGGTCCAAGCGAAAAAAAAGAAGAAAAGGACAGAGAATCTCTTTTGGAAGAATATCTGTTGGCTTTAATTCTCCTGGAGGGAAAACCGGAAAAGCTTCTTGACTTAAAATTTAATCGCTTTGCCCTAAAAAGAGTTTGGGAAGAGTTGGGCAAGTTTTTGAAAAAGAAAAAATCTTTTCAGTTGGTAAAATTCTTACATTTTTTACCCGAAGAACTTAAACCCCAATTAGAAATGGCTTTTTTAAAGTATGGAGACAAAAAAATAGATGACGTTGAAAAAGAGATTGATAAGGCGAAGCAAGCGCTGGAAAAAATTCGTTTGGAAAAAAGGTTAAAGAAGCTTTCGGAAAGAATCGCCCGAGAAGAAAGCCGCCGGAAAAGCAAAACCGTGGATCGATTGAGAGAAAAATTTACAAGGTTACAGCAAAAATTGTTTGCCTTGAGCGGTTCCAGATGATATTATAGGAACAAAATGCCTCAAAATTTCTCTTTTCCAAAAGCCAAGAAAGAATTGATTGCTCTGGGCAAAAAGCGGGGATTTCTGACCCAGGATGTGGTATTGGAAAAAATTCCCGAGCCCCATAAGCTTATCGATGAGCTGGACAAAATGTATGATTATCTTTTTAAAAAAGGAATTGATGTTTTTGAAGGGATTCATGCTGAAATTAAGGAAGGCCAAGAAGAAGAAAAGCTTCCCATTATGGCAATACTTTCCTCCGCTTCTGCCGTAGATCCGGTCCGCATATATCTTCGTGAGATTGGCAAAGTGCCCCTGTTGACCGCTGACGATGAGGTTAGATTGGCCAAAGACATCGAGATGGGCTCATCAGCGTCCAGGCGGGTTTTGATTGAATCCAATCTCCGCTTGGTTGTTTCCATTGCCAAAAAGTATATTGGCCGAGGCTTATCATTCTTGGATCTCATCCAAGAAGGCAACGCTGGCTTAATGAGAGCGGTGGAAAAGTTTGATTGGCGACGAGGATTTAAGTTTTCTACTTACGCTACCTGGTGGATCCGCCAAGCAATTACTCGCGCCATTGCTGATCAAGCGCGCACAATCCGCATTCCGGTGCACATGGTGGAAACAATGAACCGGGTTTTTAAAACCGCTCGTCAACTCACCCAAAAGCTGGGGCGAGAGCCAAAAATCTCTGAGCTGGCTAAAGCCACCGAACTGCCGGAGGAAAAAATTAACGAGGTTTATCGAATTTCTCAGAGCACCACTTCTCTGGCCGCTCCGGTTGGGGAGGATAAAGATTCGTTTTTAGGAGATTTTATTGAAGATGTTTCTTCCCCCTCTCCATATGACGAAACCTCCAAAAGCTTACTAAAAAAGTCAATCAAAACTGTTTTGGACAGCCTGGATGAACGGGAGGCTAAAGTGTTGGCTCTACGATTTGGATTAACCGGCGAACCGTCCAAAACTCTGGAAGAGGTGGGCAAAACTTTTAATGTGACCCGGGAACGGATTCGCCAAATAGAAGCCAAGGCCTTGCGTAAACTGCGCCATCCTTCTCGACGCAAACAACTGCAAGATTACTTGGAATAGGCCGTTGGTTGTTAATTCACTAAATCCACTCTAAAAGGGGTGTTAAATTAAAGGTTATGTTTCCTGCCAGGTGAAAAAACACCGCCGACTTGATAAAATAAAAACCGACATTCCTCGGTAGCTCAATGGTAGAGCGCCCGGCTGTTAACCGGTAGGTTGCTGGTCCGAATCCAGCCCGAGGAGC
>CAZHZZ010000054.1:0-2539 GCA_964537585.1 uncultured Gammaproteobacteria bacterium
GCTGATTATGTTTGTTTGCTAAACAGCGACACTTTGCTTAAGGGTGATCTTTTTAATCCCTTAATTAGGTTTATGGAGGATAATGAAAAGGTAGGGGTGGTTGGCCCTAAGGTATATTTTGCTCCCGGCTTTGAGTATCACAAAAGCAGGTATAAAAAGAGTGATAGAGGTAAGGTGATCTGGTCGGCTGGCGGGCTGATGGACTGGAGTAATGTTATCGGTTTTAATCGGGGAGTAAACGAAGTGGATAAGGGTCAGTATGACAAGTCGGTGGAAGTGGACATGATTAGCGGTTGTTGTTTGATGGCTCGCGCTCAAGTCTGGCAAGAGGTGGGTTTTTTTGATGAAAGATATTTTATGTACTATGAAGATGCTTCGTTTTGCCAAAATGTTAAAAAATTAGGATGGAAAATAGTTTATTTCCCTAAAGCAAGGCTTTGGCATCTTAACGCCGGTTCCTCAAGTATAGGAGGTTCGCTCCAAGATTATTTTATTACGCGAAACAGGCTTTTATTTGGAATTTGCTGGGCTCCTTGGCGATCCAAGGTGGCTTTAGTGAAGGAAAGTTTTCGTTTGTTATGGAAGGGTCGGAAATGGCAAAAAATAGCCGTTAGAGATTTTTATTTAAGACGATTAGGAAAGGGGAGTTGGCCTTCTTAGGGCTTGAGCGAGGCTTGGTCAAGAAGTTTTTGACTTTTTCTGCAAGGGCTTTTTTTGTTAGAATAGTAGTAAATGAGAGCAAAAGCAAAAAGACAGTTAGGAGGAGGTTTTGATAAAGATTTTGGCCAGCGACAATTAGTAGTGATAAATTATTGTTGATGAGCTTGAGCGTAATAATAATTGCTAAAAATGAGGAAGAATTTATTGAGGGAGCAATCAGGTCGGTAAAGTTTGCCGATGAGGTGGTGGTTTTTCTTAGTCCCGATTCTACTGACGGGACTTTGTCGATTGCTAAAGAGCGGGGAGCCAAAGTGGCAATGCAGCCGGAAACCAAGGGATTAGCTTTTGCCCGCTGGCGAATGGAAGCGGCGCGAGCAACAAAGGGAGATTGGATTTTTTATCTTGATGCCGATGAAAGAGTGAGGTTGGGTTTGAGAAAGGAGATGATGGCTATTGTTAAATCGACGCCACAAATGGAGGAAGGAAGCAGGATTACCGCCTGGGCAGTTCCTCGACGTAATTTTTATTTGGGCAAGGAAATGCGTTATGGAGGCGCTTGGCCAGATTATGTAGAACGGCTTTTTTGGAAAAAATCACTTAAAAAGTGGCAGGGAAGACTGCATGAACGGCCCGTTTTTGCCGGTCAGTTGGGTTATCTGAAAAACCCCCTAAAACATTATACTCATCGAGACCTATCTTCCATGATTGCCAAAACTTCCAGTTGGTCTAAGCTGGAAGCGGAAGAATTATACCGAGCTGGCCACCCTCCGGTAGTGTGGTGGCGATTTTTTAGGATTATGTTAACTGAAGCTTGGGATCGGGGAATAAAGAAACAAGGGTTTCGTGAGGGAACGATAGGAATGATCGAGATAATTTTCCAAATGTTTAGTCGGTTTATTGTTTATTCTCGTTTGTGGGAAATGCAAAATAATCGGGGATTAAAAGTTTCGGTCAAAAAGTGACAAAAAAAGCTTTGATTTACGATCCATACTTGGATACTCTTGGCGGGGGAGAGAGATATTGCTTGACGGTAGGAGAATATTTGCTTGGGGCGGATTGGCAGGTGGATTTGTTTTGGGACAATAAGAAAGAGATCAATGAGGCCTCCCGACGCTTTGATTTGAAAATTGACAAAGTTGGTATAGTGGGAAAAAAACCGGAGGACTTTAATTTTTTTACAAAATTAAAGTTAATGAAAAAATATGATTTTATTTTTTGGCTTTCCGATGGCAGTTTGCCCTTTTTATCCGGCAAAAAGAATTATCTTCATTTTCAGGTGCCTTTTGTCGGGGTTCGACAAAATAATTTACTCAATAAAATAAAGCTAAAATTTATTGAGCAAATTATTTGTAACTCTCAGTTTACCAAAAAATTTATTGACCAAGAATTTGGCATTAAGGCGCAGGTTTTATATCCGCCGATTGATGTGGAAAAGTTTAAGCCGGGCAAAAAAGAAAATTTAATTTTAGCCGTGGGTAGATTTGAAGAAACTATGCAGGCGAAAAAACAAGATGTTTTAATAACTGCTTTTAAAGAAATGGCGGAAAAGGGAGTAAAAGATTGGAAGTTGGCTTTGGTGGGGGGATCATTGCAAAAGGAAGAGAAAAATGTTTTTTTGCGTAAACTAAAAAATATGGCTCAAGGATATCCGATCGAGTTTGCCGTAAATGTGTCTTTTGCCACTCTTCAGGACTATTATGCCAAAGCAAAAATATTTTGGCATTCGGCCGGTTTTGGAATTAATGAAGTCAAGAAGCCTTGGAAAGTGGAGCATTTTGGGATGACAACGGTAGAGGCAATGGCGGCCGGTTGTGTTCCGGTAGTAATTGATAAAGGCGGGCTTCGCGAGATTGTGCGACACGGAGCGGGGGAGAGGTGG
>CAZHZZ010000055.1:0-2163 GCA_964537585.1 uncultured Gammaproteobacteria bacterium
GCCATGGAGGCCTCCGGATAGAATCTTTCTGATTGTTTTTCAAATCCTAATCCCGGGATGTTGAGCCATTCGACCTTCTGTTTTTGCTCTTGGCTAAGATGCTTTTGAATAGAAAGCCAGTTGTTTTGTTGATTGCCCTGAGTATTTTTTTCCAGAACTTTTATTTTTTGCTCGACCAATTCTTGTTTTTCGTTTGTAAAAATTATCGGCCTAAGATCGTTAAGTATTTCTCCAAAGTCGCTTTTGATTGCCGGCAACCAGGCATGAATTGAAAATTTGTCTTGGTTTAAAACCAGGGGGAATCCATCGCTGGTATATATCTCACCGCGCTGAGGATTTATTTTTTTGGTAACAGTCAGCTGTTGTTCCAAGGCAGAAGAAAACCTGTCTTTGGCAATAGCTTGCCAGTAGTATAGTCGAGAGAAAATGGCCAGCGACCAGCCAACATAAAAGAAAAATAAAATGACTACCCTTCTGTTGGTCATTAGGGTTTTAAGGCAATAGTTTTTGGAAGATCCAAGCTTATTGAACGATTAAGTCCCACTAATCCAAGCTTATTTGCTTCTTTTTCTAATCGATGCAGTGAGGTGAGCTGAGCCGTTTCCCGCCTTAATACTTTTTGTTCGCTGAGAGTGGCTTGGCGCTCTTGGGTTAAGTTTTCCAGGTCAACGGCCAGACTGAGATTAAGGTAATGAACCCAGGTCCAGATCATAATCTGGCTGATTAAGAAAAAAGAAAAGATAATGACTATTTTGTTTTTCATTTTTTTTCTCCCGCCCTTAGGCGAGCGCTCCTGGACAAAGGATTGGATGCTTTTTCTTTAAAGCTCGGGTAAATCGGCCTTTTTGTTAAAACAACCAGTTTGTTTTTTTGTTTTTTTGATTGGAAAAATTTTTTAACAATTCTATCTTCGCCGGAATGAAAGCTGACTACTACCAGTCGCCCTTGGGGAGCAAGTATTTTTAAACTCTCCCTTAAACCCTTTTTTATGTTTTCCAATTCTTCGTTGACCAAAATACGGAGGGCCAAAAATAATTTTGTGGCCGGATCCCTTTTTGTTCTTATCCCTTCCTTTTCGTAGACTTGGCGAACTATTTGCGCCAGGTCCCGGGGATTTTTTAAACGGTTTTTTTGTCGTCCCCTGATTATTGCCGAGGCAATTTTTTTAGCTAATTTTTCTTGAACGAGCCTTAAGAGAATATTTTCCAGTTCTTCTTTGCTAATTTGCTCTAGGATGGCCGCGGCGGTAATCTTTTGCTTGGGGTCAAGGCGCATATCCAGCTTCCCTTCCCCTTTAAAAGAAAAGCCTCTTTTAAGGTCTTTGTAGTGGAGAGAAGAGATCCCTAAATCAAAAATCACTCCTTGGAGCGGAAGATGATTTTTTTCTTTGCATATTTTGCCTATGTTGATAAAGTTATCTTGGACTATTTCCCAAGAATCGCCGGATAAATTTTTAAACCTCTGCTTGGTCAGCTTGATCATTTCCGGGTCCAGGTCTATGGAGAGCAGTCGACCGCCCTTTTTTAAAATTTCTTGGCTGTACCCTCCTGTGCCCAGGGTGGCATCAACATAACGCCCGCCCGGAACGACCTTTAATAGCTTGATCGCTTCTTTTAAAAGAACACTTTTGTGCCATTGTTTATTATTTGTCATTTTCTAACCTTTCAGAAATTTGTTTAATATTTTTCCCCAAGTAGCCTTGATATTTTTTCCATTTTTCTTTTTCCCAAACCTCCACATAACGTCCCAATCCCAAAAAAATCACTTCACGTTTAACCCGAGCGTATTCTTTCAAGTGCGAGGGAATAACAAACCGGCCCTGCCTGTCTAGAACAAATTCCGCCGCGTTGCCCAATAAAAAACGAGTTGTTTCTCTGGCCGCCTCGAAGACCAGTGGTTTTTGTTCAATTCCTCCGATTAGGTTTTTCCATTCTTGGGGAGAAATAACAATCAGACAGCCATCATATCCCCTGGTGAGGATAATTTTATCCCCCATAAGCCTTCTTAGCTTTTTGGGGAAAGCAACTCTCCCCTTGCTAGTTACTTTGGCTCTATATTGTCCGATTATATTTTCACCATATTTCACCATTGTGTGCCACTCAACACCATTTTTATACAAAAAAAGGTTGTTTGTCAAGGGGTAGTAACAAAAAGTTATCAATG
>CAZHZZ010000056.1:0-2014 GCA_964537585.1 uncultured Gammaproteobacteria bacterium
GAAAAAACGGTTTTTATCGAGAAGGTTAAAGCGGCGCAAATTAATTGGATTGGCAAAACCCAGGGGGCAACGATTGATTATCCGGTAGTGGGGACAGAGCAAGTTATTTCTTGCTACACCACTCGCCCGGACACTAATTTCGGAGCTACTTTTGTAGTGATCGCTCCGGAGCATGAAATGGTGATGAAGTTGACCACTAAAGAGAATGAAAAAGCGGTTAAAGAATACATAAAGCAGGCTAAAAGGAAGTCGGATCTAGAGCGGACCGAATTGGAAAAAGAGAAAACCGGCGTTTTTACCGGCAGTTATGCTCTTAATCGATTGACAGGCAAAAAAATGCCCATATACGTCAGCGATTTTGTTGTTTTAACAGCAGGAACAGGGGTGGTGGTTGGTGTGCCCGCTCACGACGAACGGGATTTCCAGTTTGCCAAAAAATATCACCTGGAAATAATCCCTGTTGTTAAGCCAAAAGGAAACGAGCAATGGAATTTTACCAAAAAGCCATTTGTTGATATTGATAAAGCGGTTGTTTTTAATTCTGCCTTTTTAAATGGTTTGCCGACTTTAAAGGCAAAAGAGAAAATTATTGATTATTTAGTCAAAAAAGGCTGGGGAAGGCGAGCGACTAATTATCATTTGCGTGATTGGATCTTTAGTCGCCAACATTATTGGGGTGAGCCGATTCCCATGATTTATTGCCAGAAATGTGGCTGGCGGCCGGTCCCGGAAGAGCAACTGCCGGTTAAGCTTCCCGATGTTGAGAAGTACCAGCCAACAGAGACCGGCGAATCGCCCTTGGCCAATATCAAAGACTGGGTAGCCACTAAATGTCCTCAATGCGGGGGAAAGGCCCGGCGAGAAACAGACACAATGCCTAATTGGGCGGGTAGTGACTGGTATTTTTTGCGCTATATTGATCCTAAAAATAAGAAGGCAATTGCCGATATGAAAAAGATGAAATATTGGTTGCCGGTCGATATTTATATCGGTGGGGACGAGCACAACACCCTCCATTTGCTTTATTCCCGTTTTATTTATCAATTCTTGCATGATATTGGCGCTGTTCCCAAGGAGTACCCGGAGCCCTATTACAAGCGGTTGTCCCATGGAGTGATTTTAGGCGCTGACGGCCAGCGAATGAGCAAGAGTCGGGGCAATGTGATTATTCCCGACCAGATTTGGCAAAAATATGGGGTGGACGCCCTACGGACTTATTTGGCGTTTATGGGGCCGTTTGAAGGGACGATGGCTTGGAATGAGAAGGCATTGAAAGGGGTGGTGAGGTTTTTAGAAAAGATGAGGAGGGTGGTGGCCGGGAGTAAGCGTTCGTCGGCCACTAAGGCCAGTCGCAACAAGGAGATGGCTTTGCATAGGCTGGTTAAAAAAGTGGGCGATGACTTGGACCGGTTTCAGTTTAATACGGCCCTAGCGGCAATGATGAAGTTTTTGAATCAGCAGGAAAGACAAAATGAAAATCTGGGGGTTGAGGAAGGGAAAATTTTAACCCAGCTTATCGCCCCTTTTGCTCCTTATCTAGCCGAGGAGCAGTGGGAAGAATTGGGGGGTAAGGGGAGTGTTCATGCTTCCGCTTGGCCGGCAGTGGATGAGAAACGGCTTGTACCCCAAAAAGTGCCGGTGATAGTTCAAGTTGATGGCCGGCTGAGGATGGTTATAAAAGCGGAGAGGATAAAATCAAGAGCTAAAAACTACCTGGAGAACAAAGCAAAGCAAAACCCTCGGGTAGTCAAGTATTTAGAGGGTAAAAAAGTGGCCAAGGTGGTGTTTGTCCCCGGGCGGCTGATTAATTTTGTCACTAAGAAGAGAAAAAGATAGGTTCAGAAAATTTTACTACTATCCCTGCCACTCAAATATCATTTAGCAATTATTAATTGTTATCTAAATAATTATCCAACCAAAGATTAAAATCCCCTAGTACAGAGCCATCAGCAGAACAACTTAAAAATTCACTTATTGTGTCTGAGTTAATGTCTTTAATTACCCAAAGGGTAAA
>CAZHZZ010000057.1:0-1908 GCA_964537585.1 uncultured Gammaproteobacteria bacterium
TATCGCCAAGGAGGGGATATTGAGGCAATTAGGCAAGCGATCAAGGCAGATACACTAAGCTATTTAAGTTCATCGGGATTACGTGAAGCGATAACCGGCCGTCCCGACTCAGGGGGATTTTGTCAGGGTTGCATGCTTGGCCATAATTATCCGATGAGTCAATGTGCATGAAATGTTTTTGGACTTATGTTGGCAATGAATAAATTAGGGAAAAATGTTTTGGTAATTGGTTCGGGTGGTCGGGAACATGCCGCTTCAATGGCATTTCTGAAAAGCAGTAGAGTAAAAATGCTTTATTTGGCTCCGGGCAATGATGGCCTGTTTAACGGTTCTGGAAAAATTGACCCTCGATTACATCGAGTTGATTTAAGGATTAATAGCGGTGAGGATATTGGTCAACTGTTAAGAGTTGTGCAAGAGCGAAAAATAAATATTGTTTTTGTTGGTCCGGAAAAACCGCTTTCTTTGGGGGTTGTTGACATTCTTGAAGGAAAAGGAATAGAGGTGGTTGGGCCATCAAAAAAAGCGACTAAATTGGAGAGCAGTAAAGCTTGGGCAAAAGACGTGATGGCTTCTTTGCATATTCCTATTCCTGAATATGCTCACTTTGATAATCCTGATCGGGCAAAAGAGTACATAAAATCTGTTGTTTATCCGGTAGTTGTCAAGGCCGATGGCTTGGCGGCCGGCAAAGGCTCAATCGTTACGCAAACAAAAGAAGAAGCATTTTTAGCGGTAGATCTTATTATGGTCAAAAAAAAGTTTGGTTCGGCCGGTGACCGGGTAGTGGTAGAAAAACGTTTGGATGGCAAAGAGTTTTCTTTCTTTGCCTTTGCTGATGGGGAAACCGTTTTGCCCATGACCTGGGCGAGGGATTATAAGGCAGTATTTGATGGTGATAAAGGGTTGAATACCGGCGGGATGGGTACTTATTCGCCTTATTGGGGAAAGGAGAAGGATTTGACTAATTTGGTGATGAAAAAGATTGCTTTGCCATTAGTTCGTGGCTGTCGGGAAAAGTATGGGTTTGCTTATAAAGGCATTCTATATATTGGGGGAACTTTTTTAAAAGAAATGGGGCAAACAAACCCCTATGTGTTTGAAATTAATGTTCGGATGGGGGATCCGGAGGCTCAAGTTATCTATCCTCGTCTTAAAACAGATTTGCTGACCATTAGCGAAAAAATTGCTCAGGGCAATTTGGGTCGGTTAAAAAAACTGGAGTGGGACTCAAGGTATTATGTTTGTGTTTGTCTTACTTCCGGCAGGGTGCGTGGTAGCAAGGGTTGGTATAGGGGTTATCCGGAGCGTTATGCAATTGGGAAAGAGATTAGTGGCTTGGAGAGGATTTCTCCCCAAGCTTTAATTTTTCACTCAGGCACTCGTTGGGATGCAAAGAGTAAACGGTTTTTTACCAGTGGTGGTCGGGTTCTTTCGGTGGTTAGTTATGGTTCCAGCTTAAAGAAAGCCAGGGATAGGGTTTATCGGGAGGTGAAAAAAATAAAATTTGCCGGGGTTCATTATCGTCGGGATATTGCCAAAGAAAGCGTGTTGTTGTAATTTGAGTGTAAAAAGTTTGCCGATCAATTTTGGAAAAAAAATGAAAAATCCGCTTGAAGAATTGGGAATTAGGATTTGTGATTAGACGAAAACTTTTAACTTTTAGTTTTGCCGTTATCCGCCTTCTGGCCTGTTTCCCGCCATTATGCTTCGATGTCTCGAGACATCGAAGCATAATGCAAGCAAAGCTAGGCTAATTTTGCTGTTAATTAGTGATAATTGTCCTATTTTTTATACTAAATACTGGATACTATATTTTATGTTCTATATTTTAAGTTCTAAATTTTAAAAACAAGCGCAGACTAAAGTCTGCTATTACAAAATTACAAATACAAATAAATAACAAAT
>CAZHZZ010000058.1:0-1812 GCA_964537585.1 uncultured Gammaproteobacteria bacterium
GGGGAAAAAGAAGGCATTCAAAAAGCAAAAAGTACCGCCACGATGGCGGTAGGGGGTTTGTTTATGGCTGCCTTGGCTTGGCTGATAGTGGTGTTTTTGGGAAATTTTACCGGTTTTGACCTGACCAACTTTAAGGTTCAGTGAGTGTTTTTATGAAACGATTATTTGCTTATCTTTTTTCCCTTAGCTTGTTTTTTTTGTTTTTACTTTCTGGGGGGATTGTATTGGCCGATCCGCCGATTGGCATTAATGTCGCCGCCAAGCATGATGATTTGGAAAAAGCGGCCCAAACAGTAGGCAAGGGCGGTTGGGTAGTGGTAATGGCTCGCCCCGGTGATGCCGATACTTTGCAACGTTTTTTTCAAGAGCATCCGGAGGTTAATGTTGTGATCCGAGGGCATTGGCCGGGGACGGTTCCGGATAATAACTTGGCTGTTTCTTGGGCGGCGACCTTGGGGAAACTGGATACGAATGGCAAAAAGCTATTTTTTATGCCCTGGAATGAACCCAATATGGCGCGAGAAGCGGGAGGACAAAGCGATGTTAACCAGGTGGCGGCGATGGTGAAAAGCTATACCGATGAGCTGATGAGCTATTTTGATGAATCGGGAATTTTGCACAATAAAGTAGAGCTTCTTTCTCCAATGGTTAATCAATCGGCGCCGAATTTTACCGACTTTGTTAATGCCCTGGGAGGAGGAGCTTATTTCCGGAAGTTTTATGGAATTTCTATGAATTTGTATGATTTTCAAGCAGGTTGTAGTTCCCCGGGAGCATTGTGTAACTCCAGCCCATTTTTAAATGCCGGTGGCTACAAGGACGTCTTGAAAAATATGGGAGTGGCGGATGCTTTGGTTTTTGGCCTAGAGATGGGGATTGTTGATCAAAGCGGAACCTGTCCGCCTCAGGTAACTGATTGTGCTGTTTTCGAGAAAAATGCCATGTATCAACTGATGTCCGCCTTTGCCGGTATTTGCGCTGATGATCCCCAGTGTATTATGGGTTCGCCGCTTTCTTATGATCCGGAAATAGCCGGTCGTCCCGATTGGCTTTTTGGCAATTTGGTAGAGGAGTTTATTAAAAGTCTTCAGGATCCTAATGGTAAGCCTGAGACAATAGTTTGGAGCGCAGAATTGCAAAAACAATTTGAGCAGTGGCTGGCAGAAAAACTTAATTCTAAATTGTTGGCACAATGTTCCGGCTCTGGCCACGGTTACGGAGTACCGAGTCATCTGGCTGATATTTGCCAAAAAGGGGGGATTGCCAGTTCTTATCTGCCTCCCGAGGAAATTTCTGATTATTTTGGGGAAACAAAGGGGTCGTTTTCCTTTCAAGACTTCGTTCTTTTTTGGCCGAATAGAAATGAAAGTCAGGCCAATCAAGAGGCTCTGGCTAGGGTTGCCAAAGCGATTATTAAGTCAACTCACTATGATGTTAGTAATAACAGTAAGGTGGCCGACAACCTTCAGGCGGTTAACAAGAAATTGATCCCCCCCGGAGAAGGGAATGAAAGCCAAGAGAGTCTTTCTCAGGGAGAGGTTAGGTTGGAACTTTGCATTAAGGGTTCAACCGACTGGTATTATCCTCAAGAAACGATAAAGTTAAAAATTCCCGCTTCTTATCAAAAAGCATCCACTAATGGTCGTCAGGTGATGGGATTTGTCGCTCCCCCGGGAACCGGGTCGCTTTTTTTTGCCGATGTGGGCCGGGGGTCAGCCGGTTATTTTGCTCGACAGAATGGCGCTTTGGAAAAAGAAAGCCATTTTTTGGCGGCAAAAACGGAGGCGGGCAAGGTTTTGGGAACGGGTGATG
>CAZHZZ010000059.1:0-1804 GCA_964537585.1 uncultured Gammaproteobacteria bacterium
GTGACCCCACCGGGATTTGAACCCGGGTTACCAGGATGAGAACCTGGCGTCCTAAGCCACTAGACGATGGGGCCGAAACTTGACTGCCAGTCTTATTTTAACAGATTTTTAGGTTGCTTGACAGCAAATGTTTGTTTTTTATGGATGTTTTTGTAATATGATTGAGCAAAGCGGTGAGATTCATCACGAACACGTTGTAGCAGTTGAAGTATAGGAGAACGAAGGGGTAGTCTTAGACTTTTCCAGCCGACAATTTTTTGTTTTTGCAGGCGAGGAATGATGATTTTTTCTTCTTTTTTTGCTAATCCCAAAAGGGCAATTTCCCCAGCCAGTTGATGGTTTTTTAAGGCCCTAAAGGCGGCCGTCACTTGTCCTTTTCCTCCGTCAACGAGGATTAATTGAGGATAAATCCATTCCGGATGATTGAGGCGGCGATTGATGATCTGATTGATTCCTTCGATGTCGTTCTGTCCCTTGGATTGGCGATTTTTAATGTTGAATTTTCGATAAAGGGATGTTTCCGGCTGGCCATCAACAAAGGCCACCATAGATCCGACAATAACGCTTTCGCCCAGATTAGACACATCGTATCCTTCAATCTTTTTAATAACCAAGGGGTCGATGTTTTGATGTTTTATCAGTAAGTTTTTTAACTTTGTAAAAGTTCTTGAGGTTTTTATATTTTCTTTAGGGATGGATGCCCAACCTTGGGTGGCAGTTTGCAGAGTGATTATCTGTTTTTTTAGCATTAAGGCTTTTTCGAACTGAAGGTCTTGAGAAAAATGGTCCATCTTTTGTTTTAAATCTTTGATCAATTTATTTGTGTTGCCTGATAATATTTTTTTGATTTGTTCGATATTTTGCTGATCTTTGTTAATATTATTGATACATGGAGCCGGACAAAGACCAAGATGATAATAAAGACAGGGAGAAGGAGGCAAAACCCGACAAGAACGGAAAGGGAAAATTCGTCGAACAGTTTTTAGTATTTGTCTAGTGGCGGCGTGGGAAGAAAATGGTCCATACCATCGATGAATATCGTTTGTGATTTCTGGACGTCGCACAATATAAAGGCGGGGAGGGGAGTCCTTGCTGATAGCAATATAAAGATATTTTTTATTATCTTTTAGTTGAATATTATATTTTGGCTGGTATTGTTTGATTAGTTTTGCTTCTAAAATTAGCGCTTCGAATTCTGAATTTACTTGAATGAAGTCAAGAGAAGTGATTTGGGAAACCAATTTTTGGGTTTTATTATCCTTAGGTCCATTTTGGAAGTAGCTGGCGACCCGATGCCTTAAGCTAAGGGCTTTGCCAATGTAGAGAACCTGCTTGTTTTTATTCTTAAAAAAATAAACTCCGGGTTTTTTCGGCAGGCGGGAAATTTGTTTTTTTAAGTTTTTCTTCATAGCGGACTTTTAATATTTTTAAGCTTTGGATTGGTTACCTTGGTATATATTTGCGTGGTTCTAATATTGCTGTGTCCTAGAAGTTCTTGTACATAGCGAATATCAACGCCATTTTCCAGCAGGTGAGTTGCAAAACTATGGCGTAAAGAGTGAAAAGTAGCAGTTTTTTTAATCTTTGAATTTGCTAAGGCCTTTTGAAAAACTTTTTGTAAAGTTGTGGTAGTTAATTTGCCGCCTCTTTCGCTGGCAAAAACAAAATCATGCAAATTTTTATAAGCTACAAATTTTTGCAGATTGGGTTTAATTTTTTTTGACAAAACTGTTAACCTGTCTTTTTTGCCCTTGCCGTTTCTGATCATGACAGTATTGCTTTCAAGATCAATATCTTTTACCTT
>CAZHZZ010000060.1:0-1611 GCA_964537585.1 uncultured Gammaproteobacteria bacterium
TAATTTCTAAAATTTCTTTAATTTTTATTTGGTAGTTGGAGTTTAGAACTTAGTCTTGTTCCGGGGACTAGAGAAACTCTTTTTTAAAAAATCGATAAGCAAACGCTAAAAAAATAGGGACGCCAACAATAACATAAGTAAAGATCAAAATAGCCGCCCCTAGCGCCCCTTGCCACTTGATTAAAATAAAGCCCAAACCGATAGTTGAAAGTGAATTGAAAGCCGCAAAAATCGACGGAAGCTTGGTATTGCCCAAACCTTCAACGATGGCGACCGGAATAGCGGTAAAAGAACGAACAAAATAAGCAATGATTAAAAAATAAAAAATTGGTAATGATTTGTTCACAAAAATGGGATCTTTGAGCCACCAGAGTAAAAACTTTTCTCCCCAAAGTAAACCGGCAATAAGGAAAACAATCATTATCAAGGCCACAAAAGCCTCTCCTTTAAAAAGGATTGAACGAATTCTTTTGAATTTGCCCTTAGCTTTAAGATAAGATGTTTGGGGGAAAATTGACAAGGAGATTTGCGATAAAAGAATACTTGTTTTTTGTACTAAGGAAAAGGGAATGGTAAACAGACTTACTTCCCCTATGCCGGAAAAGTAAGCAATAAAAAACTTAGGTAGATGAAAATTCAACTGGGAAAAAACATTGCTAAAAAACTTAAAAATTCCAAAAGCGCTCATTTCCTTAAAACAATCCTTACTAAAAACAAAGCGACCGATATTAATTTTAAGATAATAACGAGCAATAACAAGAGAAAATATAAGGGTGATTAAAAGAGAGGCAAAAATGACCAAAACCGCTTGTTCTAACCCATATCCCCGCCAAAGAACTCCCGCTACTCCCAGGGTGTTGGCGGTGCCGACAATAAACGTTTTAAGATTATAAAAATCAAATCTTTCAAACCCCTGGAAAAGAGCGTCGGTATAGCTGGTTAAAAAATAAAGACCAATGTTTAGGGCGGTAAGGTGAAAAACGGCAACAGAAAGCAAATTTAATTCTCCGGTTAAGTGGAGGATGTTATGGCTAATAAAAGGAGTAAGGAAAAACAGGCAAACGCTAAAAACCAAGGCTAAAACAATATAAGAGAAAAAGGCAGTGGAAAGGTAGAGGTCTAGTTTTTTTGGCGAACCGGATCGTAGTTCTGATATTTTTTTAGTTAAGGCTACTCCCAGACCAAAATCCAAGGTAGTAAAATAGCCCACCAGGGCAGTCGCTAGCAAAAAAATTCCGTATTTATCTTCTCCTAATTTACCAAGCACAAAGGGAATAGTGAAAAAAGAGAGTAAGAGAAGATATCCTTGCGCCAAGAAATTAATGGCGATGTTTTTAATCAACATATCCCAACCTTTTTTAATCCACCCCCCCCAAAAGTTAAAGGTGTTTTTTTCTCCATGGTCAAATTGTAGCAGGTTTCTCCAGGGCATAAGAATGTTAAAATAAAAAATGTTTTCCATCATTATCCCCAACTATAATGGGAAAGAGCTGCTCGAGCAATGCTTGGAGTCAATCGTCGCCAATCAATACCTACCATCAAAGATAGAGATAATTGTGGTTGACAATGCCTCTAGTGATGGCAGTAGAGAGATGTTGGCGGAATTTAAGA